>DNOQ01000558.1 GCA_003501665.1 Bacteroidales bacterium
AGATCGATCTGTGCCAGTGTCTGATTGCTGAAAGAATTGCTCATTACAAATGAAGGATGCCCCGTGGCACATCCCAGGTTGACAAGCCTGCCTTCAGCAAGTATGAAAACAGCATGCCCGTCAGGAAAAACATATTTATCTACCTGCGGCTTTATATTGATCTTCTTAACATTTTTCAGATCATTCAGCCCCTCCACCTGTATCTCATGATCAAAATGACCGATATTGCAGACAATTGCCTGATCTTTCATTTTAATCATATGTTCCACAGTGATAACGTCTTTGTTCCCTGTTGCAGTGACAAATATATTTCCCTCGTCCAGAGTATCTTCAACTGTTTTGACCTCAAATCCTTCCATGGCAGACTGGAGGGCACACACAGGATCAATTTCTGTAACTATCACCCGTGCTCCGTATGCTTTCATCGATCTGGCACATCCCTTTCCCACATCACCGTAACCACATACAACAACCACCTTGCCTGCTATCATCACGTCGGTTGCCCGCTTGATCCCGTCTGCAAGTGATTCACGGCACCCGTAAAGATTATCAAATTTCGATTTGGTGACCGAATCGTTAACATTGATCGCAGGAACAAGCAGCTCATCATTTTCAAGCATCTGGTACAGGCGGTGAACACCTGTAGTGGTTTCTTCAGATATTCCTTTAAGTTCACTTACTGCTCTATGCCACTTATCAGGATCTTCCGCCTGTATTTTTTTTAATGTTTCAAACACTATTCCCTCCTCTTTACCCGAAGGTTTTCTCCGGAGTACCGAAGGATCCTTTTCAGCCTTATATCCCAGATGTAGAAGTAATGTGGCATCTCCACCGTCATCAACAATGAGATTTGGCCCCTTCCCTCCCGGAAATGTCAGTGCCTGTGCAGTACACCACCAGTACTCCTCAAGCGTTTCCCCTTTCCAGGCAAAAACAGGTATGCCACGTGCAGCTATTGCAGCTGCAGCATGGTCCTGGGTCGAAAAAATATTACAGCTCGCCCATCTGACATCTGCACCAAGTTCGGACAGAGTCTCTATAAGAACGGCCGTCTGGATCGTCATATGAAGGGATCCGGTGATGCGAGCCCCCCTTAGGGGCTTGTCAGCAGAATATTTCTTCCTGATTGCAAGCAGACCAGGCATCTCCTTTTCAGCTATTTCAATCTCCTTCCTTCCAAAATCGGAAAGAGATATATCTTTTATCTTATGATCAGTCATTTCTTTTACTAAAGTCATCGGTATATTCTTAAATTGTGCAAATTTAACAAATTATAACCATTTTATGTTCATCCAAGCGCCTTCAGTGCATTATCCATATCGATCCTGATCTGCCGGACAAGTTCATCAGTGGTGTCGAATCTTTTTTCATCACGCAGACGGCGCCTGAAAATTATTTCCAGCTCGCTGCCATAGATCTCCCCGTCGAAATCAAAAATATGAACTTCAACTGACCTCACTCCGGATTCACGGTTGACAGTAGGATTTGTACCGATACTCAGCATTCCCGGCATTGTCATTTCACCAGCCCGAACCTCAACTGCATATACTCCGCTGGATGGAATCAGCTTATTTTTATCACCTGGTTCCAGATTAGCTGTCGGAAATCCTAATTTCCGGCCGATTTTTTTCCCTCTGACCACAATGCCTCTGAAGGAATAATTATACCCCAGCCATCTGTTTGCATCGTCAAGATTTCCGTTAATAAGAGCTTCACGGATCTCTGACGAACTTATTACAACACCCTCACTCCGGAGCCCTTTAATCTGTTCAACAATAATCCCCATGTTCCCGGCATATTCCCTGATTGAATAATAATCCCCTGTTCCTCCGTGACCAAAATGATGATCATAACCAATTATCAGACGTCTTGTGCCGATTTTGTCCGCAAGTATGTTTTTTACAAAGTCAGAAGCGGTCATCCTGCTGAAGCCGGCAGTAAACTGAATTATCACAAGATGATCTATTCCGGTACCGGCAAGAAGTTTTTCTTTTTCATCCATGGTGGAAAGAAATGTCGGCTTGCCTGATTTACTGTCCAGTACCAGTCTCGGATGGGGATCGAAAGTTATCACAACAGATTCTCCTTTTATCTCCTCTGCACACGAGAGCAGCCTGGAGATAATTGCCCTGTGTCCGAGGTGCACTCCGTCGAAAATCCCAAGTGTAACAACCGGATTTACCAGTTTCAATGTCTCATACCCGTAATGAATTACCATCCCTTTAATTAATTANNTAATTAGTGCAAAATTAAGAAAGCCTTCGATAAGAAATATAAATATGATTTTGTTTTGTACTTTTATATAAAGATAATTAGCCATCGACTCAATATGACATCCGGGAAGTTCTACACATCCGATCCATGGCTGAAGCCATTTGTGGAAGCTATTGAAGGCCGTTATAACAAATGCCGGCAGAAAGAAAAAGAACTGGCCGGTAACGGAAAGCTTGCCTCTTTTGCGCTTGGTCATTTATATTATGGCCTTCGCCGGAACAATGATAACTGGATTTTCAGGGAATGGGCTCCGAATGCCACAAAGATTTTCCTTACCGGCACTTTCAACAATTGGAAGGAACAACCCGCTTATGAGATGTCCAGGGTTAACAAACATGGTGACTGGGAGATAGTTCTTCCGCCGTACTCACTTAAGCATGGTGATCTGTACAAATTATCGGTTCACTGGAAAGGCGGAAAAGGAGAACGGATCCCATCGTATGCAACCCTGCTTTTTCAGGATGATATGACGAAGATCTTTTCAGCCCGGATCTGGTCGCCCGATGAATCCTATATATGGAAAACAGAGGATTTCAGTCCGGGTACCAATGCTCCTGTGATATATGAAGCCCATATTGGAATGGCCACCGAGGAATACAGAACAGGAACCTATCGTGAATTCACAAGAGATGTTATTCCCTATATAGTTGAAGCCGGATATAACACTATTCAGCTTATGGCGGTACAGGAACATCCTTTTTACGGGTCGTTTGGTTATCATGTATCAAGTTTTTTTGCTGCTTCATCGAGGTTCGGATGCCCTGAAGACCTGAAGGAGCTTATAGATACTGCCCATGCTTCGGGACTCAGGGTAATTATGGATCTTGTTCATTCCCATTCGGTGAAAAATCTAAATGAAGGATTAGGTCTTTTTGACGGAACACCTGGCCAGTATTTTCACACAAATGAGCGAAGAAATCATGTTGCCTGGGATTCATTGTGTTTTGATTACGGTAAGGATAATGTAATCCATTTCCTTCTTTCCAACTGCCGTTACTGGATTGAAGAGTATAAATTCGACGGCTTCAGATTCGATGGTGTTACAAGCATGATTTATTATGATCACGGACTCGGAAAGAATTTCACACAGTATGGTGATTATTTTGACGGCGGACAGGATGTTGATGCTCTTGTTTATCTGTATCTGGCAAATAAGATGATCCATGAACTGAAGCCTCATGCCCTTACTATTGCCGAAGAGATGAGCGGAATGCCGGGCATCGCCGCAGATACAGCTGGCAGAGGTTATGGTTTTGATTACAGGCTGTCGATGGGAGTTCCCGATTTCTGGATCAAGCTGGTTAAAGAGATTTCTGACGAAAACTGGGAAATGGGGTATATTATGCATGAGCTTTCGCAACACCGCCCGGAAGAAAAGGTAATCTCATACTGTGAATCTCACGACCAGGCGCTCGTGGGCGACAAAACTCTCATCTTCAGGATGATAGATTCTGAGATGTATACAGGAATGACCAGATCTTATCACAGTCCTATCCTCGATCGCGGTATAGCACTCCATAAAATGATAAGACTGATAACCTTCAGTACGGCAGGTGGAGGTTATCTGAATTTCATGGGTAATGAATTCGGCCACCCCGAATGGATCGATTTCCCCCGGGAAGGCAACAACTGGAGTTACCAATATGCACGCCGGCAATGGCATCTGGTAGAGGACCAATCACTTAAATATGGTTTCCTGGCTGCATTCGATAAAGAAATGGTAAAACTTCAGTCTGGTTTCAGAATTCTGGAAGAGCCTTATATCAGCAAAATTTATGAGAACAGTTCTGACAAGGTAATAGCTTTTACCCGGGGAGAACTGTTATTTGTATTTAATTTCCACCCGGTAAAATCATTCACCGATTATGGTATACCCATTCAGGGGAAATTCAGGGTATTGATAGATTCGGATGATCCGTTATTCGGTGGTTTCAACCGGATAGACAGGAATACTCTTTACATTTCGATGAAGAAAACATCAAGGCAGACAATTAATATGCCTTACTATCTTTATCTTTATCTTCCTTCGCGTACTGCATTGGTATTTAAAAAGGAAACTGTAAAAAGAGTCTCCGACCTTTAATCGATCCATCTGAGCAGGTAAAAATCCTGTTTATGAGGCAGGTCCTTGTGTTTGGGATATATCCTGATACCATAGAAAAATGCACCGGCTTTCTCAGGGATAAGTTTTGCCCTGTAATGACATTTGCCATCTTTGCTGCTGACAAGAGTGAATTCCTTACTGTCGACAAATTCGTGTGTTCCCTGTTTGCTCATATGAGTTATAATAAACTCCACTCCTACATTTTCCTTAGGGATCTTTTTTATATTGAGTGCTATCTCTGCTTTATAATCGTGACCTGAATGATATATATTCTCATCAGGCTTTTCGAAACTATAGTTAAGGACTTCAATATTATCCCATTCTTCCCTCATTGTATTTTTCCAGGAAGCGAGCGTTTTTGCTTTTTCAAAGTTATTTGCGATCAAATATTTACTACGTGTATAGAGTCTTGAATAATATTTTCCAAAATAATCATCAAGTTGTCTTTTCATGGTAAATTCGGGTGCAATTTTAACCATGGTGTTTTTGATATGGCTTATCCATTCAACCGGTATTCCATTTGCATCGAATGAATAATATGCCGGAACTATTTCATATTCAAGCATATTATAGATTGTTTCTGCATCGACGTCATCCTGCAGATCCTGGTTGGCAAATGATCTTTTCTTTGGCAGTGCCCAGCCGGCATACGCTCTGTATCCTTCGACCCACCAGCCGTCAAGCACGCTGAAATGGATCGTCCCGTTCATCACTGCTTTTTCCCCGCTGGTACCGCTGGCTTCCATCGGCCTGGTTGGTGTATTAAGCCAGATATCAACTCCCTGTACCATATATTTTGCGAGTTCAATATCATAGTTTTCGATGAAAATAACCTTTCCGGCAAATTGCGGCATTTGTGAAACCTCATAAACTCTTCTTATCAGATCCTGACCTCCGCCGTCATGCGGATGGGCTTTACCTGCATAAATAAACTGAACAGGTTTTCCGGGATTGTTTACAATTTTTGCGAGACGATCGAGATCCCTGAAGAGCAATGAAGCCCGCTTATACGTGGCAAAACGGCGGGCAAAACCTATAGTAAGCGCCTTTTCATCGAGATGTGTGCTTATGTTAAGGAGTGTTCTCGGGCTTACATGCTTGTCGATCATATCAGTCTGAAGACGTTTCCTGAGATTGGAGAACAGGATCTTTTTCAGTTGTTTTTTGACTTCATAAATCTTCTTATCATCAACCTGATAGAGTTTTTCCCACTGGCTCCTGTCAGTCTGATCAAAGCCGGGAGTTCCGGTTATCACCTCCCACACCTCTTTCCATTGTCTTGCAGTCCAGGTAGGCTGGTGTACCCCGTTGGTAACATATCCAATGAACAATTCTTCCTTAAGATAACCCGGCCAGAGTTTATTGAACATTGCCTGGCTTACTTCTCCATGAAGCTTGCTTACTCCATTCACTTCCTGTGACATTCGTGTTGCAAGATAACTCATATTGAACTTCCTTTCGGGATCTCCCTCACATCTACCCAGAGCTATCAATTCCTCCCATGTAATGTTCAGTCGGGTGTGATAGTGTGATATATATTTACGCAGCATATCCTCATCAAAAGCATCATGGCCTGCCGGAACAGGGGTATGTGTCGTAAACAGCGTCGATGCCCTCACAGCTTCAAGAGCCTCTTTAAATGTGAGGTGATGTGTTTCGATCATCGTTCTGAGACGTTCGAGACTGATAAAAGCTGAATGACCCTCATTGCTGTGGAAGAGGTCCGGTTTTATACCCATTGCATCAAGTGCCCTCATCCCTCCAATCCCAAGGATGAGTTCCTGCCTCAGCCTGTTTTCATGATCGCCGCCATACAGATAATGAGTGACTGACCTGTCGGAAACTGAATTATCATCAAAATCGGTATCGAGTAAAAAGAGGCTCACCTTACCGATTTTTGCCTCCCATATCCGGATTTTGACAGTTCTTCCCGGCCATGCAACACCCACACAAAGATGGTTACCGTTATTATCTTTAACCGGGCTGACCGGAAGGTGTGAAAAGTCTTCCGCTTCATATATTGTCAGCTGCTCACCTCTGGGTCCTAATTTCTGTCTGAAATAACCATAACGGTAAAGAAATCCGACACCGATTATTTTTATATTGGAGTCACTGGCTTCTTTAAGATAATCGCCTGCAAGCAGTCCCAAACCGCCGGAATATATCTTCAGGCACGGATGAATTCCGAATTCCATGCTGAAATAGGCCACCGACGGCTTTTCTGTATCATCGGGACGATTCATATAATCCCTGAAATTCTTATCCACCTTTCTGAGATCGGCCACAAACTCATCATCATCCTCAAGAACAAGGAGCCTTTTGTAATCTATTTTTTCGAGGAGAATTTTCGGATTATGCCTGATATCTTCCCACAGAGAGGGATCCATTCTTCTGAAAATCGATTCCGCATCGGTATTCCACGACCACCACAGATTGTTGGCTAAATCTTTAAGTGCTGCAAGTTTTTCAGGGACATCGCTCTGAACATAAATATCTTTCCACACAGGAACCTCATGCGGTTTTCTAACAGTCAGATCCGGGGCCTCGACAAACCAGGCAAATTCTCTAGGCTCCTCCCTCCTCTCGCTGCTTTTCACAAGAGCCTTCTCATAAGCAGTAAAATAGTGTTTCACCAGGCTGTCCCACATAGCTATCCTCGAAATATCATGTGCCTTCAACCTGGCTTCCTTTATTTCATCTTCACTGAGGTTGATAAACATCCTCATGAACTCCATGATGGCATTTACAACTTTGCTCTCATTGTTATCAGTCCTGTCGATAATCGCAATACCGTTACCCGGATCCTTGTAATATTCCCTGACCCAGAGTCCGAATCCTGAAAGTGAAGTGGTTACTGTAGGAATTGAGAACATCAGACTTTCCAGCGGAGTATACCCCCATGGTTCATAATATGAAGGAAAAACTGAAAGGTCAAATCCGATCAGCAGGTCATAATATGCCATATTGAAAATTCCGTCATTCCCGTTGAGATACGATGGTGCAAATATTATTTTAACCTGTGATTTCTGATCGTTATTCAGATGGTTGGCATATATCCTCTGAAGGATTGGATCGGAAGAAGGGTAATGCAGATTGTGAGTGAGATATTTGTCGCCACCATTCTGAGATGCATTATTATTCAGAATGTTTATTATATCCTGACGCGGACCTTTGTGGTATGCAGGCATCATGATAAATGCAACACACTCTTTTTTCAGTTTGTCCTTTTTATTCAGGTCGCCCAGGGAATCAATAAAAATATCCAAACCCTTGTTTCTGAATTCATATCTTCCGCTGTTTGCAACAAAAACAGAGTCATCAGCGATTTTGTATCCCAGCACTGCTTCTGCAACAGATTTCAGCCGGGCTCTGGCAGCAATTCTTTTCCCGTCAAAAAGTTCCTCGCCGGGAACAAATGAATCTTCGAATCCGTTCGGTGTCACTATATCAACATCCTTGCCGAGAAAATGACTGCACTCCTTCGAGGTAATTTCACTTACGGTCGTAAAGACATCCGCTTCGGCTGCAGATAATTTTTCAAGTGATTGTTTTGCAATTACATTGAACTCGCGTGCAATCTGTCCGGGATTATAATCTTTTATATTCCCGTAAAGAGGACGGTTGTTACCAGCAATACATCTGCCCAGCACGGTTGCATGGCTGGTAAAAGCGGTGGCGATCCAGGGAACTTTATGTTCAAGATATAAAATACCCGTCCCTGTCATCCACTCATGAAACTGGGCAACTATATTGTGATGTTCATGATAAAATGACGTAAAGCTTTCGATCAGTTTACCGGCAGCATATGCGAAAAGTGCCGGTTCAATGTAATCCCACTGACCGCTTATACTGTCAAGTTTATATGTTTCCCAGAACTTTGCAAATATTTCATTCTGTTGTCCGAAATATGGTGTGAAGTCGATCAGGAACACAATCGGTTTTCCTGCAATGTTCCATCTTCCGGTTTTAATTTTCATGCCTTCCGATTCCGCTCTTCCCCGCCAGTCGACATATAAGGAATCATCAGGTATGAATTCAGGGTTTACAGCTTCTTCCCTCCAGACATCAGGACCGATAAGTATGTAATTATCTCCCAGTTCCTCAACAATATTCAGTGCCTTTGTTGATATTACCGTATGTATTCCTCCAACTTTATTACATACTTCCCAGCTTGTTTCAAATAGAAAATCAACCTTCATTGTAATGATTTCAAATTAATTTGGAATTATTTTAATTTCTTCCTTCCCGTTTTCAGATCTTTTACGGGTTTTACTGCTTTTTTTGTTAAAAGTTTCTTTTTTGATGTTTTTGTCACGGATTTTTTCACGGCAGTTTTTTTTGGTTTCCTGGTCAATGGCTTTGAAGTAGAACTTGTTATAAGCAATTGCGCAAGATCTTTTAATGATGTTCTCTCACCTTTTTCGGTAAAGTCTGATTCCATGTCCGCGGTAACTTTCTTCCGGGAAAGTGAATTGATTTCCGCAACCTGCTTTTCAATTAATTTGTCCTTTTCATGGAGCAGATTATCCAGCCTTGATATCTCTATCTGTTCACTGGTATCAGGCAGGCATCTGCTGATTCTTATTTCAAAATCGCTCAGGACGTTCATATAGTTCATAAATGCATCATAAGGTGTTTCATAAGGATTGAAATATGCATGAACGGCGCCATCGGAAAAGAATTTTGTTGCCATATAATAGAAATGGTCGCTTGACTGAAGGTATTCCCAGTCTCTGTTCATCTGGGGATCGTTACACCTTTTAACTTTATCGGACAATTCATAAAGTTTGTCAAGAGCTGCTGCCTGAAGCTCATTACCCAGCCAGGCTGTAATATCACGCTCCTCATCAGCCCACGAAATCGGGGAAGGGACACTTATCGCCGCAACAGGCTGCAGATTGTCTGCAACTTCTGAAGGAGTCATAAACTGAAAAGGTGTCTTCTTAATGATCAAACCCGGCAGATGCTGAAGGAAATCAAAGATCCCTGTTTCTTTCCAGTTATGTTCTCCGAAAGTTTCATAATCGAGAAAAATATTGAGCAATTCGCTTTTCGTCGCAAGCTTGCTGATCCACGATGTATATTTGTCAGCAGTCAGAGGCCAGGCGCTCCACGATTTATTTGAGAACCTGAAAGCAATATCATCACTCAATACAAAGTTTCTCAGCAGGATTTTCAGCCGTGGATTTATGGCATTGCAATACAGAAAATTCGGACTCTTCCAGCCGAGTATATGTTTTGCGCCTTCTGTAAGCATCGATTTGAACCCCATTTCTGCAACCCACGATCCTATCTGATCCGAATAAATCAGCTCTGTATTTCTGAAAGAACTGGTCTCAACACCGAGATATGTTTTCATCATATCTCTGTGCAAATCCACCTGTTGTTCAAAATGAAGTTTGCTTTTTAGCGAGGAAAGTGAGTGAGAATCAGTTTCTGACAGAAATTCGACCATACCGGTTTCTGCAAGCTCTCTGAATGACTCCAGTACTTCCGGCGCATACAGCCTGAACTGATTTATTACAATTCCCGAAAGTGAAAAAGTGACTTTGAATTTACCCTTATGCTTTCTGATCTGATCCAGGATAATCTTATTGGCCGGCAGATAACATTTATCCGCAACTTTCCTCATGATTGATTCATTGGTAAAATCATCATAGTAATAATGATCATGTCCCAGATCAAAGAACCTGTAACGCTTCAGCCTGAATGGCTGATGAACCTGAAAATATAAGCAAATTGCTTTTGTTCCTGATGCACTCATATCTTATTTCTTATTTTTTCCAAATGATTCTCTCATAAATATCCCTGACATGTTTTGCCGAATTATCCCATTTCAGGCGGATGACCTCTTCCTTGCCGTTCTTAATGAACATACTCGCGAGAGCGGGGTAATTAAGTATCCCGTAAATGGAATCAGCCATTGCGTCAATATCCCAGAAGTCGGTTTTAACCGCGTGTGTCAGGATTTCGGCAACACCCGACTGCTTACTAATGATCACAGGGACATTAGACTGCATCGCTTCGAGGGGCGAAATACCAAAAGGCTCTGATACAGAAGGCATTATATATACATCACTCAGGGCAAGCATGGTAAAAACATCCCTTCCCTTTAAGAAACCCGTAAAATGGAACCTGTCGGTAATCTTAAGTGATGCTGCCCTTCGCATCATTCTCTCCATCATGTCGCCCGAGCCTGCCATCACAAATCTGACATTGTGCATCATCTTAAGGACCTTATTTGCGGCTTCAATAAAATATTCCGGTCCTTTCTGAAGGGTTATCCTTCCCAGGAAGGTAACAACTTTTTCGTCAAATCCCTTGTTAATGAAGACATCACTTGAAATACTGACCGGTTCAACGGCATTATATACAGTTTCCACCTTGTCGGGATGAATATTGTATTTGTTTATCACAATTTCTCTTGTCAGGTTGCTGACTGTTATGATCTTTGCTGCAGCATCCATACCGTTTTTCTCGACTTTGTAAACATCCGGATTTACGCTTCCGCCGCTTCTGTCGAAATCGGTGGCATGAACATGAATAACCAGTGGTTTACCGGATACCTGCATTGCTGCTATTCCTGCCGGGTAGGTCAGCCAGTCGTGAGCATGTATAATGTCGAATTCATTCTCCTCGGCTATTATTGAAGCAACAACAGAATATTTATAGATCTCATCCATGAGGTTTAAGCCATACTTTCCTGAGAAATCGACCATTCCTTTATTATTTGTCTGGACAATCACCCGTTGTTCCGACACTTCGGAGCTGACCAGTTTCCAGAATTCATCAGGATCAGTATAAGGGACGATCTTTGATGAGATCTCAATTTTTTCAACAGGTTGTCTGATCCCCTGATAAAATATCTTTTTAAATGCAACAGGCACCTTATTGGCGCCGATAAGCCGGATCAATGATTGATCCTCATCCCCCCACGCTTTAGGTATTACAAAGATTACCTCCATATCGTCCATGGCTGCCATCCCTTTTGTAAGACCATAGCTGGCGGTGCCCAGACCGCCCGAAATGTGGGGAGGAAATTCCCACCCGAACATTAACACACGCATATCCTGGCTAATTATTTTTCGAATAAATATCTATAAGGTCAATAATTCTCAGGACCTCTCCAACGCTCCAGGCCTGGGAAATAGCCCCACGTGGTGCATGAGGCGGGTCTCCGTCGTGTATCTCCGACAGAGTTGTTATTCCATGTTCACTCATTACCTCTTCAAGTCCGAAGATGAGTTTCCTGACTTTATTGATCCCCTGCTTTTCGTAGACCTTAAGCCAACCTTCACAGAATGGTCCGAAAAGCCATGGCCAGACTGTTCCCTGATGATAGGCATTATCCCTCTCCTCATGATTGCCGAAATAAATTCCCTTATAAAATTTATTACCGGGTGAGAGGGTTCTGAGTCCTCTTGGTGTCACCAGTTCCCTGTCGGCAATGTCCAGTATTTTTTTCATCTGTTCTTTGGTGAGCATACTGTATGGAAGGGAGACTGCAATTACCATATTGGGTCGTACGAACATATTCCTGCCTTCATTGTCATTTACATAATCGGCAAGATAACCGGCCTTTTCATTCCAGAATAATTCAAGGAAAGATTTCTTTATCAATGCCGGAAGATGTCCGAATTCATTAATAAAGTCCTGATCCTTTTCAACTTTTGCCATTTCGAGAGCAAAACAGACAGCGTTATACCATAGAGCGTTTATTTCAACTGCATAACCGCTTCTCGGTGTAACCGGAACACCATTCACAACGGCATCCATCCAGGTAAGGGCCTTGCCGGGCGCCTCGGAATAGATCAGACCATCATCTCTCATGTGAATATTGAATGTCGTTCCGTTTTTATAAGCATTCAGAACCGATTTGGCTGCATCACCGTATTTTGAACAGCAGTCTATACCCCCGTTATATACAAATTGCTGAAGAACCCAGAAAAACCATAATGGCGCATCAATTGAATTGAAAGCATAATTCCCCCCTGTCCCCATGTTCGGGAACAATCCGTCTTTCATCCTCCTCACCTGGGTATCGAGCACAGCTTCATAAAGTTTTAGTTTATACCGTGCAAGCGCCAGACCCGGAAGCGAGATAAATGTATCCCTTCCCCATGAACCAAACCACGGATAACCCGCAACGATAAGCGTATCTTCACCTCTTTTTTCAACAAACTGCTGGGCAGCATTCCTCAAACAGTTCAGAAAGCTGTCACGCGGTATCTTTCTTTCAACCGTTTCGGCAAACTTCTGCTCAAAATCAGAAGGCTTTTCCTCCTTTGTAGATGCTGAAAATACAATACTGTCGCCTTTAACCGCATTCACCTCAAAAAAACCCGGTGTAAAGAGATCCTCCGAAAAATCATATCCTCTCTTCTGTTCTTCGGGATATTCAACTCCCAGGTACCAGTCAGGTACATGCACAAAATCTACTTTCTTTGAGAATTGCATATGCAGATATGGAAACCCGTCATACATTCTGGATTTAATCCCGTTTTTAATTTTATCAATTTTCGTGTTGGCAGACATGTTGGCATGTGTAAGCTCATGGATACTCCTGAATGCCAGGAATGGCCGTATCTGAAGCTTCATAGGCTCCGTCGCCTCCAGAATGGTATATCTTACAAGCAATTGTTCCTCATTATGCACAAGAAGCCTTTCCATTTTCAGCAGTACATTGCCCACACGATATATCCTCATCGGAATAATCTCCGTCTCAAATTCTTCGATATATTTATGCCCCTTCGGATTGAAATAATCACCTTTATACTTTCGGATACCTACATTGAAGCTTTTATCATTATTTACTACAGTTACATCGAGTGAAGAGAGAAGCAGATACCTCCCGCCGCCAAGCTCATCAACAGGACAAACCAGTAAACCATGATATTTACGGGTATTACATTCGACTATTGTTGTTGAGGCATAGGAACCTGCTCTGTTGGTCCTTATGATTTCCCTGCTAAGCGAATATTCCAGATTAACTATCCGGCTCTTTTCAAACTTGATATAACTCATTTACTCTTCAATTTGTATGAAACAAAAAGTTCTTTAATTTATAAATATTTTTTTACATCTCGTTCGTTGTATCAACCGATAATAAGAATTATAACCCATATCGGCTGATATACGGAAGAAAAAAAGAATAACTTTGCATTTCAAAAATGTTAAATGATTATCAATTAATGTTTTGTTCAATGATCAGGAATCCTTTGTTGCTTCTTATTGCTCTTATGACCTTTACTGGTTGCAAAAATAACAATATTGACATAAAAGGCAAACTTACCAGCTCAATTAAAGGAGAATATATTTATCTCGATGAACTGCAGTCTTCAAGGCTTGTCACAGTCGATTCATCTGCAATTTCTCAAGAAGGAGCTTTCTCATTCAGCTTAAAGGCCGGATCACCTGCATTTTACCTGTTGAAGACCGATGAGAGCAATTTTCTGACCATGCTTCTTGAACCCGGAGAGAAGGTTGAAATCACAGCTTATTATGATTCCCTCAGTTTTCCAATATCCATTTCCGGATCCAAAGGCACACAACTGATGGCCGGATATAATAAGAAGCTTCAGGAAACGATAAACAAGCTTACAGGGCTCAGGGAGATATATCTTGAAAGTGTAGGCACTCCCGGACTGCCGGTTGTTATGGAACGTCTCGACAGTATTGCAGGTGTTTATCTGGAAGAGATCAATTCATTCACAAAAAAATATATTGATGAAAACCTGACATCGCTTGTTTCACTTACAGCTTTATACCAGCAGGTTGCCCCGGGGGAATATGTTCTTAACCCTCAGAAAGACATGGAGTATTTTATCCGGGTCGATTCTTCACTTTACAGGCTCTGGCCCCATTATGAACCGGTAAAGACACTGCATGAACAGGTAAGGAACCTGGTATCAGATGTTACTGCACAAAATATTATAAATTCTGAATTCAGGTCCGGAACTGAAGCTCCCGATATAGAACTTCCGGATCCCGAAGGTAATACCATAAAACTTTCATCAACAAGAGGGAATTTTGTCCTGCTTGATTTCTGGGCCGCGTGGTGTAAACCCTGCAGAATAGAAAATCCCAATCTGGTAAAGGCCTATGACCTTTATCATCATAAAGGGTTTACAATATACCAGGTATCACTCGACCGCACAAAAGAAGCATGGCTGGCCGGTATCCGTGATGATAATCTGGAAAAATGGATCCATGTAAGCGATCTTAAATACTGGAAATCGCAAGTCATCCCCGTTTATAACCTTGAAATGATCCCTGCAAATTTTCTCCTCGACAGGGAAGGCAGAATAATAGCTTCTAACCTCAGGGGGGAAAGCCTGCTGAAAAAACTGAATGAAATATTTGATTAAATGAATTATCTCACATAAAAAGAAATCGTAAAAATGAAGAAATGCCTTGTTCTTATTATTCCATTCCTGATAATTTCCGGCTGTACAAACAAAAATTCATTCACTGTAAAAGGATATCTTAAGCCCTCTGATAAACAGATGATATACATCAGCAGGGTGAATGTAAATGAATTAGTTCCGGTCGATTCCGCCAGAATAAACCGTAAAGGTATCTTCAGGTTCAGAATCAAGGCTGATGAAACTGATTTCTATCAGGTTGGCTATACATCTGAAAATTTTATCACAATTCTTGGCAGCCCCGGAGAGAAAATATTCCTGGGCTTCCCCGAAAACAATCTTCATGAAAATTATACCGTAAAGGGATCCGATGGTTCTGAACAGGTAAGGTTACTGGATTCTATGCTGCTGGCTACAAAAATCAAGCTGGATTCAATCAGTAATCTCTACCGCATTGCTGAAAAAGAAGCCGATTTTGAATCAAAAAGAAAATCCATGGAAGATGAGTATCTCAGGTTATTAAAGGGGCAGAGAAATTTCAATATAGAATTTATCCTGAACAATATGAATTCTCTTTCAGCAATCAAGGCACTTTACCAGCAGATTAATGATCAGACATATGTTCTTTATGAAACCCGCGATCTGCAATATATGAAAATTGTGTCCGACAGCCTGAAAAAATATTATCCCCGGTCAAAACATACAAAAGCGCTGGTGAGCAATTTCTCCCAGGAAATGAATCAGTTCTATACACGCCAGCTTGAGCAGCTTTCATCATCATTACCCGAGATTAAACTCGATCCCGATCTGAAAGATATCAACGGAAAAAGAATTAAGCTTTCATCCCTCAGAGGCAAATATGTGCTTTTAACTTTCTGGTCATCCGCATCAAGAGAGTGTGTGTCGGAAAATCTTCAGCTGAAGGAATTCTACCGCAATTATAACAGGAAGGGATTTGAAATATATCAGATAAATCTGGATGAAAATGAAGAAGCCTGGAAAAATGCGGTCCGTTTTGATGAACTGCCATGGATAAACACCAGGGAGGATGACCCGTCCGATCCGGTAAATGCCAGGTTGTATAATGTCAGATCACTGCCGGCAAATTATCTTTACGATCCTGAAGGAACCATTATTGCAACAAATATTCACGGAAGGACACTTCAACTTAAACTAAACCAGTTATTCAATAACTAAGCGCACCTGTTGAAAGAGCGAAATAAAATATTTTTTGCCTCCGATTTTCATCTTGGCCTTAAATCCGGCACACCTCCCCTTGAACGTGAAAAAAAGGTCGTGAACTGGCTCAGGGAAATTGCCGGAGAAGCTGCTGCTATCTATCTTGTTGGTGATATTTTTGATTTCTGGTGGGAATACAAACTTGTTGTCCCGAAGGGCTTCACAAGGTTCCTGGGCACAATATCGGGGCTTACTGATAATGGTATTCCGATCCATTTTTTTACAGGAAACCACGATATGTGGATTAAAGATTATCTCGCGAAAGAGTGCGGTGTCATTATTCATACCTCTCCGTTAACAACCACATTTAACGGCAAACGATTTCATATTGCTCATGGAGAAGGGCTGGGGTCGCGGAATCTACCATACAAAATTCTTCTTAAGATCTTCCGTAACAAGCCACTCCGAACATTATATTCATTCCTTCACCCGTCAATCGGAATCGGTATCGGACACCGCTGGTCACTCAGTTCAAGGCTGGGCAAAGGGGTCAGACTGGAATACCGTGGTGAGGAAAATGAAGATCTGATCAGATATGCCGAATCGATAAACGGAACTGAAAAGATCGATTATTTTATTTTTGGCCATCGCCATCTGGCCATGACATACAAGATGAAAGAGGGATCTGAAATCTGTTTTCTTGGCGACTGGATCAATCACAGCAGTTATGCCGTATGGGATGGATCAGGGCTGATCCTTAAAACACCCGGTCACTTTATATGACCATCGATCCTCGTTGTAATCGTAAAATAAGAATAGATATCATTCACCGGCCTTAACTGGTAATGCAGCTTGTTGCCTGATTTCCATGCCATGTCAATCAGTCCCAGATTGCCGGTACTTTCATTTTCGGCACTTTGTCCCGAAAGGGATTTTTTAAAATGTTCCTTCAGTTCAGCATTATCAAGCTGGTTAATGATGTCCATCTTTTCTTTCAGAATACCGATCTTAATATTACGAATAAGATTACCCGTTGTTAAATGATATCTTCCATGTTTGAATCTGACCATGACCAATGGCATTCCGTATTTTTCTTCATCTTCGCGTCCCGGACTGTATTTTGCCACATTCTCGATCATTTCAACAAGTATGCTGAAAACTCTTCGTCTCAGCGATTGTTCAATATTCTCCTCCTCCAGTTTCTTTTCGGTGAAAGATATAACCTCCTTCCCGATATCCGGACTTATATGTCCCGACCAGATGAGGTAAATATTATTTTTAGCCATTATCCTTTCGAGGTTCGAAACAGAATCCCCCCTGAAGGGTTTCTCATCTCCGGAAGAATGAATTCCGATACCTTCCGGATTGACAGTTTTACTCAGCACGAAGTAGGAACTTTCTTTATCAATTTGTAAAAAATCATAATCGAGCTTGTTGCCTGTTTTTCTGGCCATTTCAATAAGACCCAGGCCTGCTCCGCCTTTATCGCTGAATGCGGTATTGCTCAACATCTGACGGTAAACATTTCTGATTTCCTCCGGATCAAGCTTATTTATCTCTTCAAGACGCTTTTTAAGCTCTTCAACATTATCTGATGAAATTACGTTACCTGTGGTAACCGTGTACCCCCCTTCAATTTTTGAATAAACCACCAGCGACATATTGGTCATTTCGGGAAAATCGCTGTGTTTGGCAACATTCTGAAGGCTCTCAACGACGAACATAAATAACCGTTTCCTGCCGACCATACCATAAACGGCACTCTCCATCTCCCTTTCAATAAGCATCAGAAGAGGCACTGAATTTTCATTGGTAACCAGACCCCTGTAAACGAACATGAGATGTTCTTTTTGCATTTTATTGCGCATCCGCCTGATCAGATCCATGGAAACAGGATTGTTGATTTTCAGCGTATAAAAATATAAAAAAAAGCGGGACTACAAAATCACTGCATATATTGAAAATCACTGTTAAACGGATAACATATGAAATTATCAGGAGATTCTTCGCTTCACTTCGTTCCGCTCAGAATGACAGATGCTTATGTTTTTGAGGGGGAGGTGGTTGGAAATAAAGATTATCCGACGAAAGAACACTGTAAATATTTATATTACAGTAAAGAATAAGACTTAATACCCATGTAATCAAAATTTTTTATTTTTACCTTCGCTGACGAATTCAGCAGGAAATAATGCTATACCGTTTTCTCACATTTATTGTCCCCCCTTTCACATTCAGGGTATATTACAGAAGGATTTTTTATTCGAATCTGGCTAAAGTACCGCTTGAAAAGCCACTCCTGTTTGTCGGCAATCACCAGAATTCTTTTATTGACGGAATACTTGTAGGCTGCTACTTGCCCCAGCCAATACATTTTACCATGAGGGCCGATATGTTCAGGAAGCGATTTGCCCGTTTCTGCCTGAGGGAACTTAATGTATCACCTGTTTACAGGATGGAAGAGGGATTTGAAAATGTTCACAAGAATCTTGAGGCATTCAAGGAGATTTATGATGTACTTAAAAAGAACGGCAATTTCATAATGTTCTCTGAAGGTGTATGTATCCAGGAAAAGCGTCTTCAAAAGCTGAGAAAAGGGACAGCCAGACTGGCATTCGGGGCTGAGGAACAATTCGGACTGGATGTAAACATTGTTCCGGTTGGGATCAATTACACTTACCCGGATCAGTTCAGGAAAGAAGTAATGATAAATTTCCACGATGCTTTCAGCATTAAAGAGTTTACCGAAATATACAAAACACACCCTGCCAAAGCGCTTCTCAGGTTCAATGAAAAATGCAGAGAAGGTTTGATCGAAGAGGTCATTATTGTTGAAGATCCGAAAAATGACCGGCTTGCAGAAGAGCTGCTTAAAATGGAAAGGAATAATATCATCCATCCATTCTTCCGCTGGAGGTATGATTCTGATGACAGAAGAAAAGCTGAAAAGAGGATTGCCGATAAGATAAATCTGATCTCGAAGACATCCGAAAAAGAACGTGATTTGCTGGAAAATAAAGTTAATGATTACATAACCCTGCTTTCAGAATCGGGGCTGAAGGATGAAAATATAGCAAGAAAGCTTAATCTGGGATGGTTAAGGTACCTGGCCGTTATTGCAGGTTTTCCTGTTTTCGTAGCCGGTTACATTGCCAATCTTATACCGTTCATTGTTCCTCAGGCACTTACAAAAAAGTTCATAAAGGACAGCAGGTTTACAACCGGATTTTATAATGCAACAGGAACAGTTCTTTATCTTATATATTTTCCGCTTATCCTTATTCTTGCAATTCTATTTGCAGGCTGGAAAGGAATTCTGTTAGCTTTGGCTGTACCATTTACCGGATATATTGTACTTTTTTACAGGGAGATCTTCCGTGAACGTCTGAACACCCTTAAGTTCAGTATTAAATCACTCAACGATAAAAAGCTGATCACTGACCTGAAACATCTCCGTCAGGAAATCCAGGCCACACTTGATAAAATTAAGGTTGATTGAATTTCTTCTCTCTTAACCACACGGGAGCACGAAGTTCACCCTGAGCACGAAGAATTAGCCGGCCCATCCTTCCCGGTCAAGGTTACGGTAATTGATAGCTTCGGAAATATGTTCTGTGGTTATGTTTTCTGATTCGGCGAGGTCAGCTATTGTCCTTGCAACTTTAAGAATCCTGTCATAAGCCCGGGCCGAGAGACCTCTCAGTTCCATAGCGGTCTTCAGAAGTCTTCCGCCTGTTTCATCGAGGTGACAATATCGTCTCATCATTGATGATGTCATCTGGGCATTTGAATATATTCCCTTTATACCGGCAAATCTGCCGGCCTGTATGGTCCTTGCCCTGACAACCCGTTCCCTTACGGTCGCTGACCTCTCCGTATTACCTGTGTCAGCGAGTTTATCATATTTTACCGGGGTCACTTCAATATGAATATCGATCCTGTCAAGCAATGGCCCTGATATCCTGTTAAGGTATTTCTGAACCATTCCCGGGGAACAGACGCACTCCTTTTCGGGGTGGTTATGAAATCCGCACGGGCATGGGTTCATTGAAGCAATTAACATAAAACTTGCAGGATAGTCACAGGTCGATTTAGCTCTTGATATAGTAATGATTCGGTCTTCAAGCGGTTGTCTCATAACTTCAAGGACAGTCCGTCTGAATTCCGGTAATTCATCAAGGAACAGAACACCATTGTGGCCGAGAGAAATTTCACCCGGTTGGGGAAATGTACCTCCTCCAACAAGGGCGATATCAGATATTGTATGGTGAGGGCTCCTGAAAGGTCTTTTTGTCATTAACGCGGTATTATTATCGATCTTACCGGCTACAGAATGGATCCTGGTTGTTTCGAGAGCTTCCTCAAGAGTCAGTGGAGGCATAATCGTAGCCAGCCTTTTCGCCAGCATTGTCTTACCCGATCCGGGCGGACCGATCATGATCAGATTGTGATGCCCGGCAGCTGCCACTTCCAGAGATCTCTTGACATTTTCCTGCCCCCGGACATCGGCAAAATCAACATCATATTTATTTGCCTCACAATTGAAAATCTCTTTCAGACTGACCTTAACAGGTTCAAATTTCTTTAACCCGTTAAAAAAGCCTATAACATCCCCGAGAGTTGCCATACCATAAACATCCAGTCCGTCAACCACTGCAGCTTCACGGGCATTCTTTTCCGGAACAATAATCCCCCTGAACCGCTCCTCTCTGGCTCTCAATGCAATTGGCAGTACTCCCCTGACAGGTTGCAAAGAACCATCAAGGGAGAGTTCTCCAACCATGATAAATGATTCCAGATCCATACCGGGTACCTTTTCATCAGCTGCCAGAACTCCCATTGCAAGCGGCAGATCATAAGATGAACCTTCCTTACGGATATCCGCCGGGGCCATGTTTATGACAACCTGTTTACCCGGCCAGTGATAACCCAGTGACCTTAAAGCTGATTC
>DNOQ01000330.1 GCA_003501665.1 Bacteroidales bacterium
ATTATCGAAAATCGACATGGGAAGAGGGCAGGGGCGCTGTGCAAGAAGACCCATCTTTTTCCGGGTATCTATTACATTTATTCCCGGCTTATAGATATTTTCACCATCAACATAGACCCTTCCGCTGATTCTGACGTCCGGATTTTCATCGTGCATCCGGTTGAGTGTTTTAAGAAAAGTGGATTTTCCGCATCCCGATGGTCCGATGACACAGGTGATGCTTCTTTCAGGTATGGTGAGATTAATGTCTTTCAGAATATGCTGCTCCTCAATATAGACATCAAGGTTCTCTACTCTGATTGTATAGTTATTCATGATTTTTTTCAATGGACTTATTTTATCCATTTCCAGTAAAGGGTTAAAGGTCTGTGTTTCAAGACGCTGGTTTACAGTTATCATATTCTGGTTTTTAAAAATTTCGAACTGAAGTATCGGGCCGAAAAGCTAAGGATCAATATTATCATTGTCAGGATTATGGCTGAAGCATATGCACGGTTTTGTACTTCTTCCACCGGACTTCCGAGCTGGAAGAATATTGAAAGAGGCAATGTTGCGGCTGGCTGGCTGAGTGATGTGGGAATATTGTCGGTGTAACCTGCAGTAAACAGCACTGTTGCCGCATCTCCGATGCCTCTTCCTATTGCCAGAAGAACAGCAGTTATTAATCCCGGCATCAGCTGCTTAAGGATTACTTTGACCATTTCGTATCTGGTTGCACCGAGCGAAAGCAATGCGTCAGGAAGGTCGCGGGAAAGGAGCCTGGCCACCTCATCAAATGAGCGCATCATGATAGGCATGATGAGCATAGCCACGGTTATTATCCCTCCGGTGAGTGATGCCCTTATCCCCAGGTAGACCATGAGGGCAAAGCCGAAAGCTCCGTAAACTATTGAAGGAACCCCGTACAAGATATCAAGGCAGAATCGGACGATGTTTGAGAACAGCGAGCCCCCGGGAAGGTAGAAATTAATGTACATTACAAGAGGCACGCTGATTATCAGGCTTAATGCAAGAGCTCCGAATATTATATAAACTGATCCCACGATTGCATTAAGCACACCCCCTTCCTTGCCAAGGTAAAATCCGCCGCCCGGAACTTTGGTTATCATATCCCATGTGAGAGATGGCAAACCCTTGAAAAAGATTGTTCCGACAATATAGATAAGCACCCCGAGGATGATAAGGGCAGCTCCTATCATTATTATCCTGAATACTTTTTCTTCAAATTGTTTCATAATTGTTTCTTGATAGATTCACCTCCTATGAAAACTGATATCTTTTTTCAATCTGGTTCAGTGTAAATCTCGAAGCCCCGTTAAACAGTACTACAATTACAAAGAGCAGAAAAGCCGCAAACATAAGTGCCGATTCATAGCTTGGCATAGAAAGCATTTCGCCGTAATTATTGGCTATCAGTGCCGGCAGCGGGTAGCAGGCATCAAAAAAAGACTTTGGGATCTGGGGAATGTTCCCGCAGACCATCAGAACAGCCATCGTCTCTCCAAATGCCCGCGAAAGAGCCAGAACAGTTGCAGCAATGATCCCCGGAAACGATTTTCTAAGGATGACTTTCTTCACTGTCTGCCACTTGGTTGCTCCCAGGCTCAGCGACGCATCGGTCATCACAACCGGAATGGACCGGAAAACCTCAACCATTATACTTATCAGAAGCGGGATTATCATAACCGCAAGAACAATGCCGCCGGCAAGGACTGTGTACCCTGTTGAAAACTCAACAAACCGCGGGGCGATCTTATTTGAAATAAGAGGTACAATGGTAAGCGTGCCCCATACACCATAAATAACTGGTGGGATTCCCGAAAGAAGATCAACTACCGGTTCAAAGAACCTTCGTATTCTCTTTGAGGCATAAGAGTTAAGATATATACTTGTCAGGATGGAAAAGGGCAGTGCAATAAAAATTGCTATCAGTGATACATAAATTGTACTTACAATAAACGGAAGAAAACCAAAGTCTCCTTTAAAGGGTTTCCAGCTTGAAGAAGTAAGAAGGAACCATAGATTTTTTTCTCTCATTATCGGCAATGCCTTGAAAAAGAGGCTTAATCCGATAACTATAAGGAACATTATCGTAAAAATGGCAAAGCCCAGCATAAGAAGCCGGGCGGTTTTATCCTTAACTATCCTGAGCTTACGCATTTATCACTATTGAATCTTTTTCAATTCTGCAGTTATCGTTTCTTTCGATAATGTTATATATCCTGATTCATTGACATATTTTTGACCATCTGTCAAAATCCAGTTAAGGAATTTGATAACAACCTCTTTTTGCGGTTTGCCGTGTGAAACAAAATAAAGCTCACGGGCAGGTGGAGATGGGTATTTGCCATTTGCAACAGCCGTTATAAGATCATCCATAGAATCATAAAAATTTTCATCAGGAGTTATTTTGCCATCATTGTTTATATCAATAGGAAGTACCTTTATACCAGCCAATTGTTTCTTAGTCTTGCTGTCATAAACATATCCTATATTATTGTAACCGATCCCAAGCGGATCTTTTTTCACGGCCAATGCCAGTCCGGGATCTCCATAAACGCCACTACCCAGAAGATCCTCCTGTTTTTTACCGAAATAATTAGCCCATACTTCCGCGGCACCGCAGGCATCCGACCTTGTATAAACATGTATGGGGGTAGTGCTTTTGATTCCAAAAGCCTGAGCCCAGGTTTTGTACGTGCCCCTAATCCATATATTGTTTCCTGCATCTTTATTCAGCCCTTTGCTCAATATACTATTCAAAGAGGGATTGGATGTATTAATCACAGGAACTACCGCATCATTTGCTACCGCAATCGTATATGCCCCTTTATTAAGTTCATCCTTGTAAATCTCACGAGAGACCATACCTAAATCAACCATGTCATTCAGGGCATCGGTTATCCCTTTGCCGGCTCCGCCAGCTGAAATATCAATTCTTACCCCCGGATATGTTTTTCTGAATTCCTCGGCCCATCGTACCGCCATAGGATATAATGCCCAGGCGCCGGAAACACTTATAGTCCCCTTTATCTTCTCCTGTGCTGCTACCGGAACCTTAGAAAAATTGATGAATAAAAACAGAATTGCCGAACAAATTGAAATCCGGGTTGTAATCATATCATGATATATTTCATTTTGTCTACCAATTAGGTGAACAAATATACAGCCGTAATTTGTTTATTGAATTGGTACATAAACCATAAATGATTAGGTATTAATACTTAACTTTAGCAGAAACATAATTCTACTTTGACAGATTCGATTTCTNNATAATTAGTTTAAATGATTCTTTCAAAAAAGACCAGGTATGCAATGGTGGCTCTTGCCAGGCTCGCGAGAGATCGTGGGAAAGGACCCGTTCAGATTAAGGAAATTTCTGAGCAGGAAAATATACCACGTAGTTTTCTTGAAAACATTCTTCTCGAGTTACGAAAGATGGGAATCCTTGGAAGT
>DNOQ01000128.1 GCA_003501665.1 Bacteroidales bacterium
CCAACAGCGAACGGGGGAAAATTAACACGGAACTTCTTGCAACCCTTGATAAAGAAACTAAAGGCTGGGGAATTGAAATTATCCGTACCGAATTAAAACAAATTGATCCTCCACCTGATGTTCAGGAAACCATGAATAAAGTGGTAAAAGCTGAAAATGAAAAAATTGCAGCAATAGATTCGGCTACTGCTGCCGAAACAGTTGCCGATGGGATAAAGAGGGGAAAGATAAAAGAAGCGGAAGGTTATAAGCAGGCTAAAATATTGCACGCTGAAGGTGAAGCTGAAGCCATTAAACTGGTAAATGAAGCGGCAGATAAATATTTTGTCGGTAATGCCCAATTATTGAGGAAGCTGGAGGCTCTTGAAGCATCTCTGGGGAGTAATGCTAAAATTGTTGTTCCGGCAGGAACCGAATTGGTAAATATTATTGGAGAAATGGCAGGAATAGTTCCATTAGAAAGAAAGAAAAAAGAAGGATAATAATTCAGGTGAGTAATTGTAATTCTTTGTCCTGCCCATATCAGTGAATGGATGCCTTACCTGCTGGCAGGCAATGATTTTGTATTGCACACATTACTGTAAATCATCTTACTTTATCAGATAATGTTTCCTTAATCATTTCAGGAAGTGTAAAACTAAAAGTACTCCCGTAACCTGCTTCGCTCTCAACCCAAATCTTACCGCCGTGTTTTTCAATAAATTCCTTTACTAACAACAATCCAAGCCCCGTACTCATTTCGCCTTCTGTGCCAGTCCTGCCTGTCCTTTCACTTATCAGAAACAGTTTGTTTTTCAATTCCGCAGGCATGCCAATTCCGGAATCACTGATTTTTATCAGAATTGAATGATCACTATTATAATCAGCTGTCACGTTTACTTTTCCTCCAACATGTGTAAATTTTATTGCATTGGAAAGCAGGTTCCTGAAAATAGTATCAAACATATGGTTGTCAGCGAAAACCTCCATTTCATCAGGTATGGAAAAAGAAACTTCCATTCTCTTTCTTCTTGCAGATTCCGATAAGACATCAATACAATCTCCAATTTTTTCTTTAATGTTTAGCTTTTCAGGAACAAAAGCCATTCCATCGCGTTTCAATTTGGACCATTCAAGAAAATTTACAAGCAAATTATATAAATTGTTTGCCGATATTTTCATACTCCCGGTGATTTCTATGATCTCTTCCAGTTCCATTGTATGAATTTCTTCTGTTATTAGCTGAGTAGTGTTTACAAATGCACTTAAAGAGTCCCTAAGGTCATGTGAAATAATTGAAAAGAATTTATCTTTTTCTGCATTAATGGTCTGAAGAAGCTCATTCTTAAGTTTTATTTCATCTTCTGCCAGCTTCCGTGATGTTATATCATGCTGGATACCAATAAATCCTATTATCTCTTTCTGATCGTTAAGAATAGGGTTTGCCGAACCTTCGATATTTAATAGCCTGCCATCTTTTGTTTTATTTATAATCTCAACTTTAATAACATCTTTATTAAGAAGTGTATCCCAGAAGTATTTGTAGGTTTCGGCAGCCATTGCACCACTTTTTAAGATCCGGGGAGTGGTTTTTCCAATTACTTCATCGGCGGTAAAACCATAAAGATTAGTGAACTCGGGATTAATATATGTTATAAGTCCGTTTAAGTCCGTAATAAAAATTACTTCTCCGGATGATTCAACAGCCCTTTGAAGCCGGATAATTTCCTCAAAAGCGATTTTACGTCCGGTTATATCAGAAAAAGTTATGACCGCTCCTGTAATTAAATCATTGTCAAAAATGGGCATACTACTATAATCCACGTAGAAACCAAAACCATCCTTCCTCCAAAAATAGCTTTCTCCAACATGTTTCTTTCCGTCTTTAAGGGTAAAAAATATTGGACACTCTTCTTTTGGGAATAAACTACCATCGGGTCGTTTATAGTGCCATATTGAATGGCTGTTCTTTCCAATCAGATCTGCTGGTTCATAACCAAGCAAATTTGCAGCTTTTCGATTAATAAAAGTATGATTACCATCTACATCAAGTCCAAAAATACCTTCTCCTGCATTTTCCAGGATCAGATTCAATTTATTTTCAGACAATGAACTATTAATTTGACCTTTCAACGCTTCATTTTCCTTTTGGAGCTCAATGATTGTTCTTATGTACTTTTCCTTTTTCTTATCTGAGTGACCCATGGTTAATTTGCTTTTATTGAATACACAGCCAGGTAGTCACCATGCCTGATGAACAATCTACCTTTATTTATTGTGGGATGAGAAAAATACGGGCCGTCCCCTTTGGTGATCTGAAAAGAGCTGACAAGATCAAACTTCTGACCATTTGTCCTTAACAACCCGACATGACCGCTTTTTTCCTCAATTATATAAAGCATCCCATCCGCCGAGATTATGGCTCCTTTATTATACCAGTCTGTTATCCACATTGTTTTCCCTGTTGTCCAGTCAACACAGATCCATTTCCCCTTTGAGTTTGTTATATGATTTGAACTGAAAATATAATTTCCGAGAAGTACCATACCTCCCACATGGGGATCAAGATCCGTGTTCTTCCAAATGATGACCGGATCTGTGCCATCCGGATTGATCTTAATCTTTATCGCTACCTGATCATAGCCGTTGGCGGCAAGGATAAAACCATCACGATAGACAGGGGTGTTGACACGGTTCCTTCTTTCAAGTTGTTCGGTATTCAGCCCTTCACAGTGAATTTTCCAGAGGAGTTTTCCATTTGTTGCATTAACAGCTATCAGATGATGGGCCGTCCATGTGACAATTATTTTATGGCTTCCATTCCGGATAAGTAAGGGATTTACATAATTTGTCAGTTCATTTATCGGCGGTGCTTCCCAAATTTTCCTGCCACTATGGTTGAGGCATGTCAGAACATCATTTTCGCCTTTCCTGCCGGTTATATAGATTGCATCATCGGTGACCGTTGCACTTGACTGTCCCTTTCCTATTCCTGTAATTTCCCAAAGCAGCTGAGGGCCGGATGCCGGCCATGTTTTCATTAATCCTTTTTCATTATAGATTCCGTTACGCTCAGGCCCACGGAAACCTGACATCTGTCCGGTAGAGATGCTTATTGAAAGTGATGTAATTATTATTATAAAAACCGGTTTCATAAGTCTCTGTCCCCGTGATTTTTTTATTTTTCAACCAGCGTATATGCCACAATACAATTCTTGAAAAATGTCGGAACAAGCAGCAGATTCAATTCCTGAATGAATTCCACATCTGCGGTATTGCTGCCCTCAGTTTTTGGAGCCAGAAGGGAAATCAGGCTGTTATCAGGATTTATCATGAAAATTTCACCTTCCCAGTCTGTAACAATATAATATCCCGTGATACCTGTATATGCAATCCCGTCGCCCCTGTTGACTCCACCGGTTATTAAAGTGCGTGCTTTTGTCTTAATGTCAATACCAGCAAAATCCTGTCCGCCCTGCGATGCAACAAGAAGTCTCTCTCCATCCCATAACAGACCATTAGGTCCGTTCAATCCTTCTGTAAGCCATTCTGTAATCTTTCCGCCGGAATATTTATGGATCTTATTTGCATCAGTATCCGAGATATAGAGATTCCCTTCATTATCTGAAGTGATATCATTCAGCATCCCTGCACCTTCTATCGGTATTTTGCGGATGATCTTTCCGGAAGTGATATCCATCACCACTATCTCATCAACATCGGCGGCAAATAATGTGTCTTCCACTATTGCCATCCCTTTGGGTGAGCTTAGTCCTTCAATCCACCGTAATTCAAGGATTTTACCGGTTTTATCGATTTTCGAAATAAAACCATTGCCGTCTTTCTTTCGTGGTTCAAAATTCAGGTTTGATACATATATAATATCACGTTTCCTGTCAAGGATAACTGATTCAGGTGTAAGAAGAAGGGTGTCGGTTCGCCATGCTTCAACTAATTCAAACTGTTTTAAAGTAACCGGTTCGCCGGCGCCAGCAGATTTCTTTTTTCCTGATTTGCACGAAACCGCTGATATGAGGCAAAGGCAAAGGATAAGAATAAGGTTAAGGTTGAGGTTAAGGTTGAGGTTGAGGTTGAGGTTAAGGTTGAGGGGTAAGATCTTTTTCATTTTTTTTACAATTTAGGTAATGTTTACTGAATACACCGGAACCAGCCTTAGCTCAGGTTTTGGCTGACAAAGCCTGAAACCTGGAACCTGGAACCTGGAACCTGAAACCTGGAACNNAACCTGAAACCAGCCTTCGCTCAGGCTTCAGCTTGCAGAGCCCGGAATCAGCCGCTGATAAAAAGGCTTTTGCTCGAATATTCCGGATCACATGTGAGGTTTACCATTAATTTCCGCCATCCTGCTTCGTCACCCGGTGTGGGAATGTGGGTCAGGTGAACTTCACAGTCTCTCAGGTATTTCAGATTTTCCAGGGCCATTTTTGCTGCAGGATTCGACAATGCACTGATACCAAGCACTATCAGTGTTTCGTCAACATCCAGGCTCACCATTTTGCCGTGAAGAATATCCTTTTTCAGATGTGTAACGGAATCGATAATATTTTCAGGCAGAAGATACATCTTATCGGGTAAGCCNNACCAGGCTTGATGAGGCGTGCATCAGGGGTGAGTTTTTGCCGGTAATAATTGTCCCGTCGTGTAATTCGAGTGCCGCTCCGCAAAAGATACCTTCATTTCCTTTCCCGCTCTTTTCAGCCTCTCTGGCAGCTTTACGGGCCGGCATAACAACCTTTCTGTCCTCTACTCTGGCTCCGATCTTCTTCATTATTTTATCAATCCTGTCAAGGATTTCCTCATCCTGAAGGCCAAGGGCATATTCCACCGCACATCTCAGATATCTCCTGATTATTTCCTGGAACGATGCTTCCCTTATAAAACCGTCGTTTATGATTCCGGCACTGGCACGGTTCACTCCCATATCGGTGGGAGACTGGTACATTGATTCACCTCCTGTTATCTTTTCAAATATTCTCTTCAGCAGGTGAAATGCCTCCAGGTCGCGGTTATAGTTAACACTTTTAACATTGTAGGCTTTTAAATGATATTCATCAATAAGCACTCTGTCTTCCAGATCGACGGTTGCAGCTTCATAAGCCAGATTAACAGGATGATTAACATCAAGATCCCAGATGGGGAATGTTTCAAATTTCGCATATCCTGCCTTAATTCCTTTTTTATACTCATGATAAAGGTTACAAAGGCATGTGGCGAGTTTGCCGCTGCCAGGGCCTGGTCCGGTAACAATAACAATCGGATTGGTTGTTTTGATGTATTCATTTGCTCCATATCCGTCGTCACTTACAATTTGCTCAATATCAGTTGGATAGCCTTTTGTGGAATAATGCAGGTAAACCTTGATGCCTCTGTGATGGAGCTTGTTCCTGAACGCTTTTGCCGGAGGCTGATTCTGATACCGGGTTATCACAACCGCTTTGATATCAATACCCCATTCCCTGAAATCATCTATAGTTTTAAGTGCATCAACATCGTATGTGATACCGAAATCGGCCCTGACTTTTTTTCTTTCAATTGCACCGGCATGGATACAGAGAATTACATCAATCTTATCTTTCAGCATCTGTAGCAGGCGCATCTTTACATTGGGATCAAAACCCGGAAGCACTCTGGCAGCATGATAATCAAAAAGGATCTTTCCACCGAATTCCAGGTAGAGTTTATGGTTAAAATGATTTACCCTTTCAAGGATGGCAGATGTCTGCTCCTCAAGATATTTGTTATTATCGAATCCAATTTGATCGGTCTTACCCATTTAACTGCCTCCCGGTTTTTCTCAATTTGTCCTGACACGGCTTATTATAGGAAAATATTTACGAATTCTGTTGCCGGTACCTGGTTTTTATTCTTTATTGTCCTTTTGCCGTCAGAAAAATTTGTTAACGCACATTGCTCAAATATTATGCAATTTCCTTCACTGTCGGGAGAATATCC
>DNOQ01000053.1:0-4096 GCA_003501665.1 Bacteroidales bacterium
CGGCTGTTTTGACAAACAACAAATAGTTTTGACTAATAAACTCCTTTTGTACGTGTACGGATTCTGTAGAGACTTTTACTTGCAGTTATATATAAACTTTTCCTGTTTTTATCGCCAAAACATACATTGGCAGTCCAGTTTTCGGGCACCTCTATATTTCCTATAAGTCTGCCTGTTTTATCGAATACTGTAACACCCTTACCCGTAATATAAATATTACCTTTCGTGTCAATTGTCATACCGTCAGAACCCATTTCGCAAAACAATTTTTTACCGGAAAGAGTTCCGTCACTGTTTATCGAATAAGACCATGTTTTATTTGCTCTTATATCAGCCACATAGAGTAATTTTCCATCTTTTGTCCCGATTATTCCATTCGGTTGCTGGAGATCTTCAATAACTCTTACAAGGGTTTTATGATCAGGTTTCAGATAATAAACCGACTGTTTTTCCTGAGGCATTTCTTTATGATTCCACCACGACCTCCTGTAAAAGGGATCTGTGAAATATACACCTCCGCCGGGTGCTATCCAGAGGTCATTAGGACCATTTAAAAGGGAACCGTTATATGTGTTAAGAATAACCTCCACCTTTTTATCCGGCTTAATCTTCCATAGAGCATTTTTTTCATCAGCACACGACCACAGATTACCGTCAGCATCAAAAAACAGACCGTTCGATCTGCCTGATGGCTGCATGTATGTTGTTAGTTTACCATCGGTTGTCCAGATCATGATTCTGTCGTTAGGCTGATCGGTAAAGTAAACGTTGCCCCGGGGATCGGCTGCAGGACCTTCAGTAAAACTGAATTCACCGGCAAGTTTTTCAATAACTGCCCCCGGTTTGATTACCAGCGAAAGATCATTTTGCTGAGCAGCAGAAATACCGCCCAAAAGGATTGGTAATGAAAATATCAACCTGAAATATTGCATAATAGTAAGCCATTAATGTATTAATATATTATCCCAGACTTATGTTTTTCATTCTCGAGATATAGTTATCGACCTGTCCTGTTGATTCAAAACCTATTATTATCATATCAACTGTGCCAAGTCCGAGAACAAATTTCAGCGACGGGTCGATCTTTTCCGGATCATTTTTAAATTTGCCTCCTCCGACCACTTTCATTGCAATAACACCCTTACCTGATTTGTGGAATTTTTCAATAACCGGAACCACAAGTGTGGGATCGCGCTGATCCATATTTTCGCCGTATGGATTGATTCTGACATGTATTACGTCGACCCATTGATCTTCAGCTGCAACTTTCAGGGCATCGAATGAATGAACAGAAACGCCATGTGCCCTTATCACCTTTTTTGCTTTCAGGTTTTCGAGTCCGTCCATGAATCTTCTTTGTTCTGAGCTCCATTCGCCGTTTGTCATGCAATGAAGCTGGACCAGGTCAATATAATCAGTATTAAGTTCCTTACGGAATCGGTCAACAACAATTTGTGCATCTGGTCTTTCGGTTTCGGGAATCCCGCCCCTGCTCACCCACATTTTTGTACCTATGGTATATTTATCCCGGGGAATACTTTTAAGGGCGGCGGCTGTAAAAGGATGAGTCCCGTAACTGTCGGCACAGTCAAAAAATCTTATGCCTGCCTCATAAGCATGCCGGATAACCGATTCTGCAACACCAGCTCTGGTTATTGCTGATGAACGGTTGTATCCGCTGTAGCCGGTGCCCATCCCCAGAAGTGTGGTTTTAATACCGGTTTTGCCGAGTGTAATGGTGCGGAACGGATCAGATGCAGATTCTGATTTACCGACCAATGCGGCACAGGCTGATGAACCTATTAATATGGTTCCTGCACCTGCACTCATCGTTGCTAAAAATTGCCTTCGGGTGAGATTCTTCTTTTTCATGGTCTGTGCTATTTGAGATTTAATAAACTGAATATTTTATCGGGACGTGAGGGTTTGCCTTTCTGTGTAGCCACACCGGTTACTTTTGCACTCACAATATGCTTCCCGTCAGGAATCCTGTAAATATCCTGTACAAATGCCAGCCTGATATTACCTTCCTTTTTTATGGCAGATTTAACAACAAACCTGTCGCGGCTCCTGAGTGGATATTTATAATCAATTTCAACCCGGGTAACTGTAAGATCGGTACCCTCATCATGAAGTTGTGAAAAGCTGATACCCATTGAAATAAGAAACTCATGACGGGCATGTTCAAGATAATGCTGATAATTTGCATTGTTAACGACTCCCTGCAGATCACATTCATAATCCCTGACTGCAAATTCCAGGGAGGATAGATTTTCTGATCTCCCTTCAACCTGATTTATCATATTATTTTACAAGGTAAATTTATTTTGGAAAACTCCGGAAGAACCTTCTTATTGCTGCATGGAATTTATGAATACCGTGTGGCTTATAGTGCATCAGGATGCATTCTTTTGTAATATAATTTATACCGGAGCCTTCAAGTTCTTTGATGGCTTCACTGCTTTCTGCCATCTGCTGGATCCATATCTGACGGATCCCTTTATCTTTTGCTTCCTTAATGATACCGGCAGTACTTTTTTTGTTTGTCATTATAATTAATCCTTTCACATCATCCGGGAGGCTGCGTATATCGGGATATACTTTTTCTCCGTGAATTTCTGTGGCATTGGGATTAACCGGCAGAATATTCATTCCTTTTTGCTTCAGCTCCCTGAATGCTGCAAATCCGAATTTTCCGGGATCACGCGATACGCCTGCCATTGCAATAGGCTCCGATGCAATGAATTCTTCAATTTGCCTGAGTTTTACCATTTTTCTGATCTGTTTTAGATTTTTTGAGTATTCAAATTAATTATGAATAAATAATTCTTAACTAAGTATAAAGACTTAAAAATACTACAAAAAATTTATCAGTTGATAATATTAAATTTTATTATATTGCCCGCGGATAATCCTGATGTTATCAGTGCTATAATTATTAATTAACTATCCTGAATATGAGCATCCGCATTATTTTAATGATTGTTTTCTTTATTCTTATGCCTGTTCTGATCATTTTTCTTGAAGGTAAAAGTAAGATTGTCAAGAAGACGGGAGGTGTGCTTATCTGCTATATTCTGGGAGCATTCGTTGGTAACATAGGTATACTGCCGGAAGGAGCTTATAAGTATCAGGATTTACTTACCCAGTTTACTGTTCCCCTGGCTCTGCCCCTTATCTTATTCTCGATGGATGTAAAAAAATGGTTTAAACTGGCAGGTTCTGCAATAACGTCACTGCTTCTCGGATTATTCACTGTCGTTCTCATGATATTCGTCGGATACTGGATATTTAAGGACTCTATTCCGGACGCATGGAAAGTTGCAGGGATGCTTACAGGCATATATACAGGAGGCACTCCCAATATGGCAGCAATAAAGACTGCTTTGAATGTTGATACAGAGGTATATCTTATGACGCATACTTATGAGGTTGCTCTTGGCGCTATCTATCTGATATTTATACTATCTGTAGGGCAGCGTGTATTTCTTCTCCTGCTGCGGCCGTTTAAATCTCCCGAAACAGGAAATTTAAAAATTGAGAATGTTAATCTGGAAGAAGATTACGAATCGTATTCAGGTATTTTTCAAAGGAAAACATTTCTGCCTCTTCTGGGTGCAATAGGCTTATCCCTGTTAATCGTAGGCGTCAGTTATGGTTTGAGCATGCTTTTTCCCAAAGACTTTTCCACTGCGGCAATAATTCTGCTGATAACGACATTCGGAATAGGGTTTTCATTTGTTCCCGGAGTAAAAAATATACGGAAAACATTCCAGGCTGGCATGTATATTATTCTTATTTTCTGTCTGGTTGTATCATCAATGGCTGATATACGAAAACTTGTAAATATTTCTTTTGACCTTTTCTGGTATGTCGGTCTGGCAATGTTCGGCTCACATATTCTTCATGCATTTCTGGCAAAACTATTTAAAATTGATGCAGATACGGTTATCATTTCGGGAAGTGCTCTTATCTGTTCCCCTCCTTTTGTTCCCGTTGTGGCCGGAGCCCTCAGGAACAGGGAAGTTATCCTGACCGGCCTTATAGTTGGTATTGCCGGATATGCCGTCGGAAATTATCTGGGTGTCATTATAGC
>DNOQ01000053.1:4135-4605 GCA_003501665.1 Bacteroidales bacterium
CTCGATTTTTTCTTGCTTTTTACAATTGCCAGGATGTTTCTTTTTGTAGTAAATGAAGCATTTTCCAGTGCATAGATCAATGGAAGTGTAACCTTTTTTTCCTTTATATCATTACCTGTAATTTTACCGGTCAGGCCGTTGGATACATAGTCAAGAAGATCATCTTTTATCTGGAAGGCAACTCCGATATTTTCACCGAAATCCTTCATCAGCTGAATTGTATCGGTATCGTCAGTAACTGATTTTGCACCACAGGCTGTGCATGCTGCTATTAGTGCAGCAGTTTTGCTTTTAATTATCTTATAGTAATCCTCTTCCCTTATGTTCATTTTCCTTGCTTTCTGTAACTGCAGCAGTTCTCCCTCACTCATGGATTTGACAGCTTCGGAAACAATTTCAAGCATGTCATAGCGGCTTTTTTCGAGACTGATCTCCAGACCACGCGATAGCATATAATCACCGACAAGAAC
>DNOQ01000053.1:4657-13758 GCA_003501665.1 Bacteroidales bacterium
GTCGCGGCAATGAATGTTGCTTCAGAAATTTTTCCATTTAAACCTGCAGTGAGAAAAACCAGTAAAGGCCTCATTTGTTTTCCTTTACGCCTCAGGATGTAATTAAGGATTATTTTAAGAAGGGGTATCTCACTTTTCATTGTCCTGCTGAAATAGGATTCAAAATCAGCCATCTCTTTTTCAACAGGCTTCCTTATATCAGTGAGAATTGACATGCGCATCATATTTAATCCAAACATACATAAAATATGACACAATTAAATGCTCTGCCATAAATCGTGGTTATTCTCGCGGTGTCATATAAACATATTTATATTTATATTTGTTCAAAAATTATCAGAATGGAATTCAATGAGTTAAGCCCGGAGATTCTTGATAAGGCATCCAATATGCTAAAAGCTATTGCTCATCCGGTGAGGATTGCAATTGTCAGTTTTCTGGAAAAGGGCGATAAACATACTGTTACAGAGATTCACAAAAAGCTGGGTATTGAACAATCTGTGGCATCCCATCATCTGGTAATCCTGAGGGACAGGGGAATCTTATCATCAGAAAGGGAGGGGAAAAATATTTATTATTTCCTCCGTAACCCGAATCTCGGGAAGATGCTTAAAAGCCTTGGAGATTGTTGTAAGGAATAAAGCACGCGAGTTTATGATAAGCTGTTTGATCAGTCAAAATCTTTGAACATTTTTTTCTGAAATAACAGGATTGCAAACACACCGCATGTTATTGCTGAATCTGCAATATTGAACACCGGTCTGAAAAATATCAAAGATTCACCCGCGCGGAAAGGTGACCAAGCAGGCCATTGGGTGTTTATTACCGGGAAATAAAGCATATCCACGACCCTTCCGTGCAGGAATGAAGAGTATCCTCCCCCGGGGGGGAACATGATTGCCGGCTCGTGAAAGCTTTCACTGAAGATCATACCATAAAACGCACAGTCGATTATATTTCCGATTGCTCCTGCAAGAATTGCACTTACTGCCAGGATCAACCCCAGATATGCTTTTTTCCTGATTATTGAATTGAGAAACCATGCAATTGCAAATATGGCAAATATTCTGAAGATGCTGAGAATGAGTTTCCCTGCTTTTCCTCCCATCTCCATGCCGAAAGCCATTCCGTTGTTCTCGATGAAATGAAGCATTCCCCACTTGCCTGTCAGGGGTATGTCCTCGCCAATTACCATGTGGGTCTTAACCCATATTTTCAGGGTCTGATCAAGTATCAGAATAATAATAATAAGTAATATGGCCTTTTTCCCGGATGACATCCCAAACATTATTCAAGGTGGGAAAAATAATAAAAAAATCCCGGTAACATACCGGGATTGTAAAAAAAGAGTTTAGTCGGGACAGATGACATTGATATAATTGCCATTCCAGCAATGCCACTTGTCATCCGCGAAGAATTCTGCACATTTAACCCTGCCTTGTTTTCCTGTTGTACTCCATTCAACCTGCATGTCGGAAAAATCATATCCGTTAAAATAATGGATACTATAATATGCATTATAGGAACCTGATTTTTTTCCGAATTCGATATAACTGTTGCGGAAAGGATCATCAACCCGTGAATCATTAAGTACCCTTACATATGTATATTTAACCGTTTCAACAGAATTACTATTAGCGGTCCAGTCTATCTGAATAACAGGTTCTTTATAGGAAGAGCTGTGGTTCAGTATCCATTGTCCTCCGGTTCCGTCAAGCTTTGAAGTACCCTGGATCCACAGGAATTCGGCAAAACCTCCGCTTCCTTCCCTGCTTACATACATTTTCCATTCAACATCCTGTGTTCTGACCTGTCCGGTAACTCTTGCCTTATATGTCGCGGTAAAAATTTTTGCTTCATACTTCCATTCCCATGTTTTATCATTTACATAAACGGGAGATGCATCTAAAGCCAGATTGAAGGTGATGACCGGAATAGCCAGGGTGGTTACAATGATTGAATTCCAGTAACCTGCAACAAGTGCTGAAAATTCCCAGTTGACATTCTCTATTCCTTTTGAGAGGTAATACGATGAATGCTTCTTCTCCGTATCAAAATTGCTGAAATCAATCTTCATTGATTCGGCAGGAGGAAAAGCTGGCGGATCTTCTCTATCCTTACTACAACCAGTTGATAATCCTGCAGTTAACGTCAGAATTAAAAACAGATCTGCAATTTTTTTCATAACGGGTACAGTTATCTGTTTCAATTAAACGCAAAATTATTCTGAAAGTTACATCAATGGTAAAATAATTACCTTTAACAGAGTAATTTCTTGGATGAAATGAACAAATTCATCCATATTGTGTTTAACTGCAAAATATAATAAAAATGGGAAAAAGCATTGTAAAAATTTTAAGCCTGGGATTAGCCCTGATTATCACACCGGGTTTAATCTTAGCAGAAAAGTCAAATGAAATAAATAATTGTAATATGAAAGAATTTAAAACTACTGAATTTCCGGCTCTGCCATACTCATATGATGCGCTTGAGCCATACATCGATGCCAGAACAATGGAAATACATTACGACAGGCATCACAGAGCCTACTTTAACAATTTTATCAGTGCCATTAAAGGAACTCCTCTGGAAAATGCTTCAATAGAACAGATATTTTCCGAAGTATCAAAAGCAGGAGATGCTGTGAGAAATAACGGGGGCGGTTTTTATAATCATGTTATCTTCTGGGAAAACCTTGGAAAAGGATCTTCAAAACCATCAGCCGAGCTTTCTGCAGCAATAACAGAGACTTTCGGTTCTTTTGAAAAGTTCAGGGAGACTTTCAGCAATGCTGCAAAAACACGCTTTGGCAGTGGGTGGGCATGGCTGTATGTTACTTCTGATAAAAAGCTTGCTGTTGGCAGTACTCCTAATCAGGATAATCCTCTGATGGATGTTTCTCCGATTAAAGGTGTTCCCCTGCTGACTATTGACGTCTGGGAACATGCATATTATCTTAAGTATCAGAACAGAAGACCCGATTATGTTGAAGCTTTCTGGAATGTTGTTAACTGGGATGAGGTAAACAGAAGATATGCAGAAGCAATAAAATAAAAAACGTAATTATGGTGNNCTATGTATATAAAAACCGTTTGATTTTCAGGGTTGCAGTTTTCTGGAAGGGAGATGGCTGAAATACTACCAGATTGATCCGGCTGAATTTGTTTACCCTGGAGTTTACATAATGTTTGAGTTCATTGAGAATTTCCTGTCTCTTTTCTTCCAGTTTTTCTGCTCTGCCGGCCATATCCTGTTTAATAAGATGATATTTCTTCTCAATTTCTTCCATATTTAGATGAACCAGTGCAACGAGCTTTCCCTTTTGCTGGATAACAAGTGATTCAACAACACCCCTGAAATTATTGATAATTGATTCAATTTCTTCGGGATAAATGTTTTCACCGCTTGCACCAACAATCATATTTTTAAGCCGCCCCTTGATATACAGGTTATTGTTTTTATCAAAAACCCCGAGATCACCTGTCCTGAACCAACCATCGGATGTCAATACCTCTTCAGTCATCAGTGGTTCCTTATAGTATCCTTTCATCACATTTGGACCTCTTGCCCATATTTCACCTTCGCCGGTTTTAGGATCAGGATTGTGAATTTTAAGTTCAACACCTTCAATAGCCGGCCCGGTTGAATCGAATACGGTGTTCCTGGGATTTGCACCGGCAAGAAGTGGTGCTGTTTCAGTAATGCCGTAGCCTATTGCATAAGGAAATCCGGCTTCAAGCAGGAACCTTTCAACTGTTTTATTGAGCTTTGCACCTCCAATACCAAAGAATTTAAGCTTTCCGCCAAATGTGCTATAGAGTTTCCTTCCGGCAACCTTATGAAGCTTCTTCCTTACCGGCGGGATTCTGTAAAGAAGGTTTATTATAAACTTATCAGTGAACGCAGGCAGGATCTTGTTAAAATACACTTTTTCAATTATAAGCGGAACAGTCAGCATAACAGTTGGTCTGATCAGTTCCAGGGCTGGAAGTAATACCGGTGGTGTAGGGGGTTTTCTCAGGTAATAAACACATGCTCCGCCAAGCATGGGGAATATAAGTCCCAGAGTGTTTTCATAAGTATGTGAAAGAGGCAATACTGACAGGAACCTGTCATTTTCATCGATAGGTTGAATAACTTTACCTTTTAAAGCATTAAAGCAAATATTCCTGTGAGTAAGCATTACACCTTTTGAACGACCGGTTGTGCCTGAAGTATAAATAATTGAAGCAATGTCTTCTTCTCTGACCTCATATTCCGATAAGGATACAGCATCAGGATTAAATTCCAGCGAATCTTTTACCGAAAAAATCAATGAAAAATCTTCGATATGAACGGCAGTTTCAAGATTTACGGGTCGTAAGTCTTCAATCTTATATAAAAGTCCGGATGAAATAAAAATTGCTTTTGCTTCTGAATGTTCGAGTACGTTTAATATTTCATTTGCTGAAAAATCGGGAAGGATCGGGACAGCCACAGCACCCAGAAATGTTATCGCGAAATATGAAATTGCCCAGTTGGGCATGTTGCTGCTTAGAATTGCCACCTTTTCACCAGGTTTTATTCCGGCTGATTCGAGGAGTGCGGAAACAGCTTTTATCCTTTTTGCTGACTCTTCAAAACTTATCGGAATCTCATCGGTAAAAGCATAAGCTCCTGATTTTCCGCATCTTATTAATGTTTCATTGAAAAGTGCCGGAAGGGTAAGTGTAATCTCTTTTTTACTCATATATTAATTTTTATGGGTTGGCAAAGGTAATTAAATATCAATACCTTCCGGCGAATAATGACAAATATTATTACTCTGTAAATCATCACTTACATATAAAATCATAATTTCATCAGTAAAAAATCTAATTTTGAAAAATGATAGTTGATCCGGAAAATTATGAGTAAAATAAGAGTTACAAGGGAATTCACTTTTGAAATGGCACATGTTCTGAAAGGCTATGACGGGCCGTGTAAAAATGTGCATGGCCATTCATATCATTTATTTGTAACATTATCGGGCACCCCTCTCAATGATAAATCTCATCCGAAAAACGGAATGGTGGTCGATTTTAACGATATTAAGGATATTGTCCTGAAGAAAATTATTAAAAGATTTGATCATTCAGTTGTAATAAGCAGTGATTTTGATGAAGAAAGAAAGAGAATGATGATCTCTGCTTTTGGAAACACTGTGATTGTTAATTACCAGCCTACCTGTGAGAATATGGTTTCTGATTTTGCCGAAACACTGAAGGACGAATTTCCCACAGGTGTTAAATTACACTCGGTCAGGCTCTGTGAGACTGCAAACTCTTTTGCTGAATGGGTTGCAACAGATAATGAATAAATTATGCAGGATATACAAACCAAAAGACTTTTTCTCCTCGATGCTTATGCGTTGATATTCCGCTCCTATTACGCGTTTATAAAAAATCCCCGGATAACATCAAAAGGACTCAATACCTCTGCAATATTCGGTTTTCTGCTGACTCTTGAAGAGGTCCTGCAGAAACAGAAACCTTCTCATATTGCGGTTGTGTTTGATACATCAGAACCCACTTTCAGACATAAGATGTATGGTGAATATAAAGCAAATCGTGATGAAACGCCCGAAGACATCCGAAAAGCTGTACCATATATAAAGAGACTGATTGAAGCCTACAGGATACCGGTTATCGATTACCCTGGATATGAAGCCGATGATGTAATCGGAACTTTGGCAAAAAAAGCCTCCGCGAAGGGATTTACAACCTTTATGATGACACCGGATAAGGATTTTGCACAGGTCGTTTCCGAAAAAATTTATATGTATAAACCTTCAAGAAGCGGAAATGAATCGGTACTATGGGGTATTGCCGACATAAAACGTGAATTTCAGGTTGAAAGACCTGAACAGGTGATCGATATTCTTGCACTTATGGGAGATGCCTCGGATAATATCCCCGGTGCTCCCGGAGTCGGACCTAAAACGGCAATGAAACTGATTGCGGAATTTGGATCTGTAGAGGAATTATTCAGGAATACTTACAAATTGAAGGGGAAACTGAGAGAGACTATTGAGAACAACAAAGAAAAGATTGAACTGTCAAAAAAACTTGCTACAATAATTATCGATGTACCGGTCGAATTCAGGGAGGAAGAATTGGTAACCGAAAATCCTGATGTCACTAAACTTAAGATTCTTTTTGATGAACTGGAGTTTAAGACAACCGCTGCAAGAATCCTTTCAGAAGCGGTGATGCAGCCTGAACAGACTACGAGGCAACCTGATCCCGGCTCTGTCCGGTCGGTCCAGGGAACCCTTTTTCCTGACAATATTACAGATCCATACAACCCCGGAGGTCTGAAATCCGATATCAGCACGGTTGATCACGATTATAAACTTATTCCGGATGAAACCGGGCTTAAAGAAATAATCGGAATTGCCCTTTCCCAAAGGGAAGTTTGCTTTGATACTGAAACAACCGGCATCGATACCCTTGATTCTGAAATTGTCGCACTTGCTTTATCATGGGAAAAGGGCTCAGGTTATCTTATACATTTTCCAGGTCCGGAAAGGGATACGGGAGCTAAGCTTGAAATAATCAAACCATTGTTTGAAAAAGAGGATATCCTGAAAATCGGACAGAACTGCAAATTTGACATTCAGATACTCGAAAATTACGGGATCACTGTAAAAGGACCTCTTTTCGATACCATGATTGCACATTATCTCCTTGAACCTGATATGCGTCATAATATGAACCTTCTTTCGGAAATCTACCTTTCATATACTCCGGTTCATATCGAGTCAATCATCGGTGAACAAGGTCAATCCCGGAAAAACATGAGATCGGTTCCGCCCGAACAGCTCAAAGAATATGCCGTGGAGGATGCTGATGTCACACTTCAGCTAAAGAACATCTTTGAACCCCGGTTAAGAAAGGAAGGATTGTACGATCTGGCAACTGATATTGAAATGCCATTGATACAAGTACTGGCAACAATGGAAAGGAATGGTGTGATCCTTGATGAAGAAGAACTTAAAAGGATCACGGTTGACTTGCGCGATGATATTATTAATCTGGAAAAAGAAATCTATATACTTGCAGGTACGGAATTCAATATCTCTTCACCGAAACAGCTGGGCGACATACTTTTTATCAGGCTAAAGCTGGATGACAATGCAAGGAAGACAAAAACCCAACAGTTCATAACCAGTGAAGAGATACTGCAGCGGCTGGCACATAAGCACCCTGTTGTGAATAAAGTATTGGAATACAGAGGCTTAAAGAAACTACTTTCAACTTATGTTGAAGCTCTCCCGCAACTTATAAACAAAAGAACAGGAAGGATTCATACATCATTCAATCAGGCAGTTGCATCTACAGGAAGGCTAAGCTCGAACAATCCCAATCTCCAGAATATTCCAGTCAGGGATGACCGGGGCAGGGAAATAAGGAAAGCTTTCGTTCCTGCTGAAGGCTGCATTTTCTTGTCAGCCGATTATTCACAGATTGAACTCAGGCTAATGGCACATCTGAGCCGGGATAAGAGTATGATAGCAGATTTTATGTCCGGCAATGATATCCATGCAGCCACAGCCGCAAAAATTTTTAATGTTGATATTAATGATGTAACAAGGGAGATGCGCAGCAGGGCAAAAACTGCAAATTTCGGTATTATCTACGGTATTTCGTCTTTTGGTCTTTCGGAACGGCTCACAATTGGCAGAAAAGAAGCAAAAGAGCTGATTGACGGATATTTTGCTTCATATCCCGGAGTCAGAACCTATATGGACGAAAGTATCCGGAAAGCCAGGGAAACCGGTTATGTTACCACTATGTTCGGCAGGAGAAGATATCTGCGTGATATTCACTCACGTAACCAGGTTGTCAGAGGGAATGCCGAGAGGAATGCAATTAATGCTCCGATACAGGGATCTGCAGCGGATATCATTAAAATCGCAATGGTAAAAATTCATGACAGGCTTAAGCAGGAAGATTACAGGTCAAAAATGATTCTGCAGGTTCATGATGAACTTATTTTTGAGGTGCCGGTGGATGAGCTTGATAAACTGAAAGAGATGGTCATATATGAAATGTCCGCTTCTGCAAAGCTGGAAGTACCGTTAAAGGTTGACTGGGGTACCGGCAGGAACTGGCTCGAGGCACATTAGCCCTCAGAACAGGAGCAGATTTTCCGGTGAGTATTGAACCGTATTTTCCCTTATCATTAAGAATTTCAAGAGCTTTGATTATCTGTTCATCTTTTTTGATTGACCATGCAATAGCCCCTCCCTCATAAAAATATCTTCCGATGATCTCTTCTTCCAGCAACCGGGTGATCTCATCTCTGAAGATTGTAAGATCCTGGTCAAGGTTGTGAGCTATATCCTTCTGAAGTTCAGTGAAAAGATCCTTGTACAGTTCATAATATTTTTCCTTCTTCGCGTTTACAATAAGTTCATTAAGAGAGGTTTCCGTAAATGTTCTATAATCGAATTTCCTTTCTTTAAGAAAATTGCTGAAATCTGCATAATCTTCGTCGGTTATTGAGAATTGTTCAGGGGATTTAATTTCTGGATGTGACCAGTAATACCGGGTTGCATAATCAAAGATCAGGTTTCTGAGATAAAGTTCGGTTGAAATCTGGCTCAGGGTTTCGGGATTTACAACTACATCCGGGGTTATTCCTCCTCCGTCTTTTACAATTCTGCCATTCCTGGTCCTGAATTCGGAAATGAGGGAATCGGGTATTATCCCTACGCTTCCATCTTCATTGGGGTGCGAAAAATCGATTGTCTGGATGCATCTTCCGGAAGGGATATAATATTTTGCGGTGGTTACCTTAAGCTGGGTATTGTAGCTCAGCGGCCGGGTAACCTGGACCAGCCCTTTTCCGTATGAACGCTGTCCCACTACTATTCCCCTGTCAAGATCCTGGATTGCACCTGCAACTATTTCTGCAGCTGATGCAGAGGATCTGCTTATTAGTACAGCAAGTGGAATTACTTCATCAACAGGTGCTTTGGTTGTCCTGAAATCTTCATCAAACTTTTTTATTTTACCTTTTGTGGAAACCACATTGTTGCCCGGCCCCACAAAAAGATTCACTATCTCCACAGCTTC
>DNOQ01000301.1:0-6718 GCA_003501665.1 Bacteroidales bacterium
TTCCATAGCGAAGGCTGTAGTATGAATGACAATTAAGATACATTGTGCGAATAAGTAACCGGCTCAAAGGCTCAAAGGCTCAAAGGCTCAACGGTATTTAATTTATTTGAAATCTGCCTCATCGTTGCGCCATTGCGCCTTTCAATGCCAATATCCTCTTAACCGTTCTTCCATCATTTTCTGTTCATTGACGGCATATTCGAGCCGTTTGATTTCTCTTTCCTCTTTTTCACTGCAGGTCATTACACCGGCGGCCCTGCGTACTGCATCCCGTCCGAAACGTCTTCTGATCCTGTCCATGGCCATATAGAGACTTATTTTTTCAGGGGTATCGTCGAACATATCGAGTTGCTGCACGCCTCTTACCAGGTGACTGAATCTGACTCCGATGAGCCTGATAAGCATGCGCCGCTGATAAAGCCGCGCAAAGAGTTCTTTTGCGATATCGGTCAGTACATGATCGAAAGCTGTATATGGTATGCGTTTCTGCAATGTATGAGTATCAAAATTTGAATACCGAATTTTTACGGTTACACACGAAGTGAGCTTCTCCTGCTTCCGGAGATCATAAGCGATTTTCTCAATCATGCTCACCAGTATCTGGTTAAGCCGCGCCACATCGGTAGTATCTTTTTCGAATGTATGCTCGGTGCTTATCGATTTCTGCTCCGAATAACTGAAAACGGGTGTTGAATCTATACCGTTTGCTCTTTTCCATACTTCAATACCGTTCTTCCCCATCAGCTTTTCAAGCATCTCAATGGGGATATTCCTCAGGGTAAAAATGGTTGCTATGCCCATAGAACGAAGAACATGATAGGTCTTCTGGCCGATCATCGGAATCTTGCTTATTGAAAGCGGATCGAGAAAGGGGAGGACCCTCTCTTTTCCCACCTCGACCTCTCCATTCGGTTTTGCCTCACCGGTTGCGATCTTTGATACTGTCTTGTTTATTGAAAGCCCAATCGAAATTGGCAATCCGGTCTCATTTATTATATGTTGCCGAAGTTCGTGAGACCATTTATAACATCCGTAAAAACGGTCCATACCCGTGATATCGACATAATGTTCGTCTATAGATGACTTTTCATAAAGAGGTGATTTTTCAGCAATTATATCTGTGACAATATGTGAATAATTGCTGTATGCTTCCATGTCGCCGCGGATTATTATTGCATCGGGACACATGTTACGTGCCAGCTTCACCGGCATGGCGGAGCTGACTCCGAATTTTCTGGCTTCATAGCTGCAGCTCGATACCACACTGCGGTCGGACATGCCTCCGATTATAACAGGTTTTCCGATAAGCCTGCTGTTCCTGAGCCTCTCCACCGATACGAAGAAGGTGTCGAGGTCAAGGTGGAGGATAGAGCGGTCCGTGTTGCCAGTATGAAACATTTTTCTTAAAATAATTTGTTTATATCAAAAACATATTTTACTTTTGATTAGAAATTAATCAATTCTATGATTACAATATAATCAAATTTTTTATATGTACTTTACTTCCAACATAAAATTTTTAAGAAAGAGAAGGGGCCGGACACAGGATGATGTTGCTGTTGCCCTTAATCTGAAACGTTCCACCCTTAGCGGGTATGAGAACGGTGTTGCCCAGCCCGGAATTGATATCCTGGTATCATTCTCGCGATATTTCAACCTGTCGATTGATACATTGCTGAAAATCGATATTTCAAAATTATCGGAGAGCCAGCTTGGCGAACTTGAAAGAGGATACGATGCATATATTAAAGGCAGTAACCTGAGAGTGCTTGCCACCACAGTCGGGACAGATGATGTTGAAAACATCGAACTGGTTCCTGAAAAGGCAAAGGCAGGCTATACAACCGGTTATGCCGATCCTGAATTCATCGGTGAACTGCCTCATTTCAGACTTCCTTTTCTTTCCGGCAAAAGAAAATACAGAACTTTCCAGCTCAAAGGCGATTCAATGTTCCCTATACCTGACGGATCGTGGGTCACAGGTGAGTTTGTTCAGGACTGGAATGAAATAATCAGCGGGAAAGCCTATATCATTTTCACGCTGAATGATGGAATAGTATTTAAGGTTGTGGAGAACAACCTTAAAACTGACGGAAAGCTGGCACTTTATTCCCTGAATCCCATCTATGAACCGTATGAGGTTCATATTAATGAGGTTAAGGAAATATGGAAATTCGTTAATTATATCAGTAGTGAAATTCCCGATCCGGTCCTGCCGGAAAAACAACTCTTCCAGGCAGTTGCTGCAATGAAAAATGACCTTCAGAGGCTGAAAGCAAAGATCGGGACAGATATTACCGATATTCAGGAGATCTGATTGGAAAAATTTCAGGTTCCAGNNCTGAAACCTGGAATTTGGAATTGTTAATTAGCAACTTTAACGAAACAGCAGAATATTTACTATTCTTTTGTAAGCTCTATTATCAGCTGAATTATCTTTTCATTCTCCGATTCAGGGATCTTACCCTTATAGATTGCTCTGCAAACCCTGTTTTTATCGACGATTACCACACTGTAGCTGTCTGACGGCAGACCCCATGATTTCTGGAGTGTTGCATCGTAATCGAATAATATTGTGGTATCATATTTCTTTGCTTTCTTGCCGGCTATGATCCTGACCAGACCTTTGGGTTTCCATGTCGATTTGGTGTCCACAATTCCGAAACCTTTGAACATATCTCTGTTTATTCTCTTGTCAATATCGGTTGCTTTATCGATTGCATCGTTAAATGTATCATTGAGATCAGATTCATCAGGATCAACATAATTGATCTGGAGTACTTTCCCTGGCCATGAGTTCATGGTAAACTCCTGACCACCTGCATCAGGAAATTTCCATTCAGGTGCATTCATGCCTATTTCAAGACTGCCTGTCTGACCTGAGATATAAATTATTGATACTGAGGTCAGAATAAGAGATAAAATGAGTTTTTTCATAACTTGTCGCTTTAATTTATTACGAAATATATACTTTTTTTCATTACAAACCCTTAAACCCGGATTTCAATATGACAACAGAATTTTTAAAATATATCATGTTCTCCGCTGTTGTTTCAGGGGTAACCTCACAACCTGCCGAAACAATACAACGTCCGCCGGCTTCCGTAAAATCTGACAGAACAGAAGCCTGAATGGTATCTCTGTCGCCGTTCCGGATAACGGTTACGGGATCACTTTTGCCTGAAAATGCCTGGTAATCAGCTAATAAAGGAGCAAATTGTTGCATTGATGGTACCATGTGGTCAACATCAATAATGTCAACACCGGTTTTGATCATGCCTTCAAGGATTGATTCAGTATTTCCGCATATATGCAGCTTGGCAATGGCCTTTTCGGAATGAATGAATTCTACCAGCTTTTTTTGTCTTTCGAAAGCGAATCTGTAATATAGTTCAGGTCCGATCTGTGAACAGAATGAATCTCCGATACCAATGCAATGTGCACCGGCTTTAATCTGAAGCTTTATGAATTCCATTGCACTTTCAACGATAATATCCATTGTTCTGTCCACATTATCAGGTTCCATCAGAAAATCGACCGAAGCATCTGATGCTTTTCTGAGATCGACATATTCGGCAACCGGACCCTCAACCCAGCCAACAATGAAATATTTATCTCCTGACTCTTTTCTGAATATCTCAATTTCTTTAAGCCTGTTAAGGCAACGGATATTTTTCAGCGGATCATAATGCTTTATCATTGAGACAGTTGAAGCATCAGGAAAATGTCCTCCGGCGTCGACAGGAAGAGTATCTTCGGGATATTCAACCTGAATTCCGAATGCTGAAGCCTCGGCCCAGGGATCCGACATAACAGTAACCCAATCAATTCCAAAATCTTCTGCACATCGGGTCATTGCTTTACATTTTGCCTCCGGAACAGTACAGAAGTCTCTGTACTTAACTCCGGCATATCTGGCAGCCCACCTCATTATTATAGGATGGAACGGGGGATGATCAGGCATATCTCCCTTAAGAAATCGCATTGTTCGTTCAAGGCCGGTCATCATTTTCAGTATTTATTTGTCTTATAAATCTTTTACAGGTTGCTTGTTGCTAATTNNGCAACATCTTAGTAATCATTCAGGAAATCGTTAAGTGGTTTCATCACTCTGCAGGCTTCCAGTACTTTACTGAACCATTCTTTACCGGTTACTTCCCTGTCGGAGTACAATTTTGAAACGAGAAGACTTTTTAATTTGAGGTATTCAATGTAACGATGATCTTTCGGATATCCTTTCGGTGCTGACTTCAGTTTTTCCCCTTCAACTTCTCCGAATAGCCGTACAAATTCTCTCTCATGTATGATATTCGCCAGCCTGTCGCCCTCTTCGTCAATCTTTCCCCTTATTGCCGACAACCATTGGGCGGGAGGCATATATGCGCCACCTGCTGTCATGCTTTTACTTCCCGGTTCAACATGGATATAATATCCTGCAAACCTGTCGCCGTTATTTTTGCCACCCCGGACTATGAAAGCCCCGAGATGTGTTTTATACAGCGTTTTATCACTCGAGAACCTTATATCGCGATTGATTCTGTATGTACAGCTCTTTGCTTCAAGACCTTTCAGTATAGGATCAAAAGCCGAGATTTCATTTATCAATGACTGTACAAATGATTCAAAATCTGACCTGGCTTCTTCGTACCTCTTCCTGTTTTTCCGGAACCAGTCCCGGTAATTATTCTTTTTCAGATCAGAAAGGAATTCCAGAGTTGGCCTTTCTATAAGATTCATGAATTCTATATTTATAGTATTAAGCATTAATATAATTTAAAATTACTAAAAGAAGTTTATAAACGAGTTCCTTCAGGGAAAAAATGGGAGTGACTGGAATTTATTTTTCACCTCTGTCATTAAATAATGTTACATATACAAGCAACCACTCTACAAAATGTACGTATAAATAAGGAAATTTTTTCCTTTATGCTGAATGAGAACAATACTTATCCGGTTAAAACACTTATAAATCACCTTTCATTTATCTTTTATCAAAAAACTGAACCTCATAAATATGAGATCATCGTTTCATTCATATCTTTAGCGGCCATAAATAATTACAATTCTAACCAATACAATAAATAAAATGAGTGACCATTTTTCTATTAGTCCGGGTGGAGAAAAATTTCCATTACCAAAGCCGGAAGAATACAAAGCTGAATTTGATCGTCTGCAAAAACTTGTAGCAAAAGAGAGAGCAAAAGGCCGTGAGATTGTAGTAGTAATGGGAGTGGGGTTTGTCGGTGCTGTTATGGCTGCAATTGTTGCTGATACAGTTGATAAAAAAACCGGTAAGCCCTCAAAATTCGTTATCGGAATGCAGCGACCCAGTGCACGCAGTTACTGGAAGATCCCGTTGCTTAACCGTGGGGTTTCCCCGGTAAAGGCTGAAGACCCGGAGGTTGATCCGATGATAGAAAGATGCGTTATGCAAAAGAAGACTCTCATTGCAACCTATACCTACGATGTACTTAAACTTGCAGATGTAGTTGTTGTGGATGTTCAATGTGATTATCTCAAGAATGAACTGGGTAATGTAAGGAACGGCCAGACTGATATGGCAGCCCTTGAAGCATCGCTTCATGAGATCGCAGAACGTATTCCTGCTGAAGCACTTGTACTTATCGAAACCACTGTTGCCCCGGGAACAACCGAGCAGGTGGCTTATCCGATAATGAAAAAAGTATTCAGAAAACGTGGAATAAAGAGCGATCCTTTGCTTGCACACAGCTATGAAAGAGTTATGCCCGGAAGAAATTATGTAGCAAGTATCCGTGATTTCTGGAGAGTATGCAGCGGAACAAATCAGAAGGCAAGGAACAGGGTGGAAAAATTTCTCAATGAAGTCCTTAATACTGAAAAATATCCTTTAACGGTAATGGACCGGCCGATTGAATCCGAAACTGCCAAGATTGTTGAAAACAGCTACCGGGCTACAATTCTGGCTTTCCTTGATGAATGGAGTCTCTACGCCGAGCGAAACGGAGTGGATCTGATGAAGGTGATAAAAGCCATTAAGATAAGGCCAACCCACAGCAATATGATATTCCCGGGACCGGGAATAGGAGGGTACTGTCTTCCTAAAGACGGTGGTCTGGGCGTATGGGCCTACAAGCATATACTTGGTTTTGAGGATGATATCTTCAAAATCACACCAATGGCCATTGATATCAATGATACACGAGGCCTTCATGTGGGCCAGCTTGTACGTGATGCATTGCGAAATATGGGTCAGCCGATAGCCGGAGCGGAAATACTTGTTCTTGGTGCTGCTTATCGCGAAGATGTCGGCGATACACGCTATAGCGGTTCCGAGATTGTAATCAGAAAACTTGCCGAAATGGGTGCCGAGATAAAGGTTCATGATCCTTATGTAGAGCACTGGTGGGAGTTTGAGCAGCAGGATACATTTCCCGGTGTCGGGCAGAGTAAAGCCCGTTTCTTCCGTAACCAGGAGAAACTCAAAGAGATACGTGTTGAGCAGAATATGAATAAGGCACTTAAAGATGCTGATGCAGTGATACTTGCAGTGCCTCATAAAGCATATCTTGACCTTGATCCCGACAAGGTTGTTAAAACAATCGGGAAACCGGCAGCAATAATTGATTGCTTCGGAATATTACCGGATGAGAAGATTAAGCGTTATTTCCAGCTGGGATGTGAAGTCAAGGGACTCGGACGCGGACATATTCAAAGAATAAAGGACGAGATCCGAAAA
>DNOQ01000301.1:6743-9575 GCA_003501665.1 Bacteroidales bacterium
ACTAAAGTGAAGGCTGATGTCAACCAGCGGAGCTGGGCGCAAATAAATAAGAGAATTTGCTTTGACATAAAATCATTACCGATATGGTACTCGGCTGCGCCTCGTCCCATATCTGATTTTATGTCAACCAGCGGAGCTGGGCTCAAATTCTCTTATGTTTTCCTATAATTAATATTATGTTAAATAGAAAAATCTAAAAATAATCAGATTTGCATGCGAATACTATCTTTGCAGAACCACATATCCCCCATTCACATGCTATCTGCGTAAAATTGTATAAAAAATCAGTTGTTAAGATAGTATCCTATCTCATCCTGTTCTGTATTGGCAAGCATTGGCAGACTTGGGATATTGAACAGATCGAGGCCGGAAATATCTCCGATTGCATCGTTCCTTGAAGTTCTGATGAATTTGTATCTGTTTTGTTGTGCTGCCGCAATAATGCCAGGATCTCCTGCTCCGTCCCCGTATGGCAAGGCAAGAATTGTAACTTCACCGGGAGTAAGTTCTTCGATACATTCTTTTGACCTTGATAGTTCCCAGTTTAGAAAAAGATTGTATTCTTCAGGTGTTGCAAAGTTGCTTTTACCTGAGTGAAGAAACGGATGTGAATAGCTGTGTGATCCAAAGACAAACGGTTTAATTCCACTCTGATATGATATGTTGCTTATATACTGAATTTCGTACCTGTTAAGAAATGAATTGCTGCCTATTTTTTCGACCCACAGGAAAAAAGTTGCTTTCATACCATATCTTTTTAGCAGCGGAACAGCTATATCATACCACGAGCGATCACCATCATCAAAAGTAATTATGGCAGAATGTCGTGCAGGCATTTTGCCGGCTTTCTTAATATTTTCCAGATCGCTGAAGCTGATAATCGATATATTATTATTAATCAGGTATTTAAGGTCTTTTTCAAATTCTTCTTTGCTCCTTTCATACAGGTTTGAAGCCTGGCCGCAAGAAATTTTGTGATACATCAGCACAACAATCTGTGGTTTATCAGCGTAAGCAGGCTCATCTTCCCGTTTGCATCCTGAAAATATCAGCAAAATGATGTAAAAGCTAAAAGTTATTTTTCTCATACTATGGTTAAATAAAATTGTTTAAAAATAGAAAAAGCTTTCCTCATGGAGAAAAGCTTTTATATTTTACCTGCTAATCAAAATTACCAGGGTTGATATCTCTGCATCATCTTTGTTCGAGTGTATTCAGTTTGGCCCTTGTTTCTTCATACTTCGTATTTAATGAAGGATTTTTTTGTCTCAGTCTGTAATAAAGTTCCTGCAGGCTTCTGAGTGTATAAACATCATCAGGTTTAAGTTCGAGAGCTTTTTCCATGTAAGGCAGAGCTTTGCCATAAACTGCATTGGCTTCCTCAACAGCTTTCGAATATTCATTTACATCCATTATGTCGTTTGCCTTGGTAAACATATCTGCAGCTTTATTTATATATGCTGCCCCGAGTCCGTACTGGGTATCGTAAAGATCGTCCTTTAACTCAATTGACTTTGTAAGCTCTTCAATTGATTCATCAAACTTGTTCTGGTTCAGATACATAATACCGGCTGCAAAGAAAAGGCTATAGTTGTCCGGGTCAGCATCCTTGGCAATCTTAATATATTTCTGGGCCTGATCCGGATTGTCAGCTTTCAGATAGAAATCAATAAGCTGAAGGATAGCCGCGTTATCTCCCGGGAATTTATTGGGCAGGTCAAGCAGATAAGCTTCTGCTTTTGTAGTATCACCCAATCCCATATAGCTCTCATAGATCTGTATATGAGGCGTGATGCCAAGATATTGCATATCGGCACAAGTCTGGAAATATTTGATGGCATCCTGGAACTTACTTGCATTTATTGCGGCAAGTCCGGCATTATAATACATGCCTGTATCAATGGCGCCGGCATATTTATCGCTTTCCGTAATTTCTATCTGTGTGGCAAAAGATTTCAGGGCGCCTTGGTAGTCTCTTGCTTCAAATTTTTTACTTCCCTGTGCATAAAGGTCGAGTGCCAGTGAATTATAGATCATATTTGTGATGATCTTCTTTTTTGTCCCTCCTTTTGGATCAAGTGATATTGCCTTTTCGTATGCAGCATAAGCTTCGTCAAGAGGATCATTGCAAAATGAATTGAATTTTGGATTATCAGCCTGATATACAGCCTGGCATAATTTACCTTTTGCAAAATATGTATTGAACCAGTCTTTGGATTTTTCATGTACGGAAGCCTGATCGAGGGCTTCTTTGGCCTTATCCAGGGCTCCCTGATCGATAAAACTGAGAGCTGAAGTAACTTTACCCTTCTGTGCCAGAGCTCCTAATGTGATGCATACTACCAACAATAGTGAATAGAACTTTTTCATGATTATGAGTTTAATTAAATTTGTTTTAAATAATTTTCCAAATTTATAACATTACTTATTAATCTTCAAATTCTTTGCCATTTTCCTCATCAAAAGAATTATTTTCGGAGTTTCCGGTTCCCTCAATGGGTTCATCAGTACCATTTTCTTCATTAACTTCCACACAGGCAACCGAAGCTATGGTATCATTTTCCCTGAGATTGATCAGTCTGACACCCTGTGTTGCACGCCCCATGACTCTTAAAGATGAAACAGGACTTCGAAGGATGTTACCAAACTGTGTGATTATCATGAGATCATAATTATCATCTACGTCCTTGAGTGCGATCAGGGAACCAGTTTTTTCGGTAATATTGATAGTTTTGACACCTTTTCCGCCTCTGTTGGTAATACGGTAAGCGTCAATATCCGATCTTTTACCATATCCTTTCTCTGAAACAACAAGAATATCTTTTTCTTTAT
>DNOQ01000575.1 GCA_003501665.1 Bacteroidales bacterium
GGAAGATAAAATGTATTATTATCCCGTCCCTGCAACCGACCTTATAACAAATCCTAATCTGGGTCAGAATCCGGGCTGGTAATAAAAGATATTCAGGAAACTGATTAAGCACTTTTTAACCGCAAAGATCCCAAAGTCCCGTCCAGATAGCTTCCGATAGTCATCGATACGGAAGCTGCCGGGATTACGCAAAGGACGCAAAGGATTAATTGTCACTCATTTAACTTTGCGTACTTTGCGCTAACTTTGCGTACTTTGCGGTTATATTAAAACAAAAATAACGTCATGCAAAAAATTTTGTTTACGGTTCTTAGTATAATTCTTGCTCTGATCACTTCATCAACAGGATGCGAGAAGAAAAAACCTGAAAATGAGACAGGATCAACCCTGACAGTCAAAATATTAAGCTACAATGTTAAAAATTGTCAGGGCATGGACGGAGTGGTCAGTTACCAGAGAGTGGCTGATGTAATAAAACGTATTGATGCCGATGTGGTAGCTCTTCAGGAACTTGACAGCGCGACTCTGAGAAGTAAAGGAGTTGTTGTTCTGGATGAACTTGCCAGACTGACAGGTATGTATAAGACGTATGGAGCTTCAATAGAGTATCAGGGAGGTAAGTACGGCATTGGTATGCTCACAAAGGAGGAGCCCGTCAGCTGGAAACGTATACCCCTTCCCGGCAGGGAAGAACCGCGAAGCCTGCTGATTGTTGAACTGAAAGATCTGGTTATAGGATGTACACATTTCTCTCTGACCGAGGAAGACAGGCTTTCGTCGGCATATATTGTGAGCAATTCATTTAAGGAGTGCACCAAACCGGTGCTTCTTGCAGGTGATCTTAATGCCGTTCCCGAATCGGCAGTTATGAAGAATATGGAAAATTACTGGACCATCCTTACCAATGTGTCTGCCCCCACAAGTCCGTCAAACAATCCCTCAAAGTGCATTGATTATATACTGGGTCTGAAAAGCGAAGGGAAGATTTTTGAGACAGGAAAAACTCTTGTGGAACAGGAGCCTGTAGCATCGGATCATCTCCCGGTATGGGCAGAGGTCATTATAAAATTCTGAAAGGTGTGTGGTTTAAAATATTATTATATTTTTGATTTTTATTACCTGTTTTAATTATTAACTAATTTATTTCCTTATGAAAAAACTTCTGTTATTGTTGTTGTTCCTGGCATCAACAGCTGTTTATGCCCAGAGGATGACAATTACCGGGACAGTCACGGACCAGCAGGGAGTTGCACTTGCGGGAGCCACTGTCCAGGTGAAAGGCACCAACATGGGGACTATTACCGATGTAAACGGAAAGTATTCCCTTGAGGTTCCGGGTTCAAATTCAATTCTTGTATTCTCTTTTGTCGGTTATACCCAGAGAGAAGTACAGGTATTGAACCAGACGGTCATAAATGCCACTCTCAGGGAAGAAATGCTTGGACTTGAGGAAGTGGTTGTTGTGGGTTATGGAACCCAGAAGAAACTTAACCTTACTGCTGCCGTTGACCAGGTGACAAACGCTGCTCTGGAAAACAGATCTGTACCAAACCTGACACAGGGGCTTCAGGGAGTTCTGCCAAACCTGAATATAGCTCTTCTGGATGGAAGACCGAATCAGGCTCCAAGTTATAATATCAGGGGTACTACTTCAATTGGTCAGGGTGGAAATGCACTGATACTTATTGATGGAGTTGAAGGAGATCCCAGTCTGTTAAACCCAAACGATATAGCAAGTATATCGGTATTGAAAGATGCCGCTTCAGCATCCATTTACGGAGCAAGGGGTGCATTTGGTGTGGTTATGATCACAACAAAAAATCCCGAGAAAGGGAAGACCAGCGTTACTTACACGACAAATGTATCAACCAAGAAACCGGTTGCACTGCCTGATTTTGTTACTGACGGATATACCTGGGTATCAATGTTCGTGGCAGCATTCCTGAACGGTGACGGATCTTTTCCGCAGAACATAAACAAAACACAAAAAGTCTCACAGGCTTATCTCGATGCCTTTAAAGCAAAGGTGGAATCAGGACAACCTTATGATGAGGTGGAAATAAATCCTGTAAACGGTGAATATGTTTATTACGGAAGTACCGACTGGTATGATCTCCTTTATAAGAAGAATACCCTTGCCACCGAGAACAATCTTACGATCACGGGTAGCGGAGAACGTACAGCTTACCTGGTATCAGGCAGATATATGTCACAAAACGGTCTGTTCCGTTATAATACTGATGATTATGATATGAAAAACGTCCGTGCCAAGGGATCCATACAGGTTTTTCCGTGGCTGGAGATAAACAATAATGCAGATTATTCAGAGATGTTTTACCATGTACCGATGAACGTGGGTGAGGGTAGCGGTATCTGGAGAAATATAGCCGATGAGGGTCACCCGAGTTCGGTAATGTTCAATCCCGACGGAACCCTTTCCATGTCATCAGTATATACTGTCGGCGATTACTGGTACGGTAAAAACGGAATAGATACAAAAAGAAGGGTCTTTAAGAATACTACGGGAATGGTATCAACGTTCTTTGATGATAAATTCAGGATCAAAGGTGATTTCACATTTCAGAACACGGATTTTAATTCTGACAGGAAAAGAGTCCAGGTTCCTTACAGCAATAAACCGGGTTCAATTGCATATGTAGGGACTACAACCAATGACCTGACATTTGAGCAACGGACTACCCAGTACCTTGCTGCCAACCTGTATACTGAATTTGAAAACACATTTCGCGATGCCCATTATCTGAAGTTCATGATAGGTTATAACTATGAACA
>DNOQ01000303.1 GCA_003501665.1 Bacteroidales bacterium
ATGCCTGCGCGGAACACGAGTTTACTATTGCAGGTGAGAAGATTGCCGGAGCAAATCCCTTTGATCCGCTCGAGAGTCCTGACCATATTGCCCGCCTGAAAGCCAGATGCGATTATGTGATCGTGCTGCATCATGGAGGGAAAGAGCATTACCGTTATCCGACTCCGGGTCTGAGGAAAGTGTGCAGAAAAATGGCAGACAAGGGAGCAGATCTTGTGGTCTGCCAGCATAGCCACTGCATAGGCGCATTTGAGAAGTACAATGAGGCTACTATAGTATATGGTCAGGGGAATTTTCTCTTCGACAGGAGTGACAATGAATTCTGGAGTACGGGATTATTACTTCAGGTGTCTCTCGCAGAGAAATTATTTGTTGAATATATCCCCTTCTGCAAAAAAGGTAATGGCGTACAACTGGCTGAAAAGAAAGATGAGTATAGTATTTTAGGTCCTTTCTTCCTGCGCTCGGAACAGATACTGAAGCCTGGATTCGTTGAGTCTGAATTTGCCAGGTATTGTGATGAAAACGGACAGTACTACATGGCTGTTTTTGCAGGCTTTGGTAAGATAGTCCGCAATATCGATAAGTTATTCAAGGGATTTTTTACCAGGCGATTGTATTCATGGAAGAAAGCTTCCCTGATTCAGAATCATGTTGAATGTGAATCCCAGCGGGAAACAGTGATAGGATACCTGAACAATAAGAGGCTGCGTAATTGAGTTTAGAGGTTAGATGCACTGATAGGCAGTCCATTTTAATTGTATGTTCAAAGATTTTGTAATCATCATTATACCAGCGTAAATTTCACTAAAGTCTTAATGAAGAGCATTGTAATATTCTGCAAGACGCTGGCTATAGGAGGAGCTGAGAAACAAGCCCTTGTTCTGGCAAAGTTGTTGGCAGAAAAAGGAGAAGATGTGCTCCTGATTAATTGGTGCGGGAATATCATAGATCCCAGAAATTCGAAATTTATTAAGGACAACTCAATCAGATATGTTGGATTGGAGGGGAATTCTTTCAGGAAATTCAGGGATTTTCTTAAGGTAGTGAGAAAACAAAGGGCATCAGTTGTTCTTTCATACTTAACCCTGGCTAATATTATTTCGGGTTTTAGCAAATTGTTCATCAAAGGTCTTGTCTCCATAGGAGGAATACGAACAGAAAAACTTCCATTCTACAAATTCTTCTTTGAGAAACTGGCGCACAACTATCTGAATGATGCAACTGTGTTCAACAATTATTCTGCAAAGGATAAGTTCGAAAGAAGGGGATTCAAATCCGGAAAGATATTCGTAATTCACAACACCATAAAGGTCTATCCTCCTGAAATTAGTGACAGCAAGAGTGAAGAGACTGTCATTGTTTCGGTTTCGAGATTTGTTAAGCCCAAGGATTTCACCACTGCACTCTATTCGATCAAGCAGGTTATTGAGACTGATGGGGAAAGGTCGTTGAAATATTGTATAGTTGGTTACGGCCCCCTTGAAGAAAAAATAAGATCGCTGGTCAGCCTTCTGGATCTTAAAGATCATGTAGAGATATTATTGAAACCATCAAATATCCCCGAAATCCTCAGGAATTCTGACATCTATCTGAGCACGTCCCTGTTTGAGGGACTGTCGAATTCAATCATGGAAGCAATGAGCGCCGGTCTTCCGGTTATTGGCACGGATGTCGGAGATAACAGGTACCTTATTGAGGACGGATATAATGGTTTTATTGTGCCTTGTATGGATGTTGAGATTATAACTGAACGAATCAGGTACCTGATCAGCAATGAAGATATCAGAAAAGAGTATGGTACCAACAGCCGGTTAAAGATCGAAAAAGAGTTTTCAGAAACCCAGCTGCTGAACCATTATTATGAACTGTTTTCAAAAATGGGATTGAATGGTGGTAATAATACCCTGGTCCGATTGTGAGAAACAAGCTTAAAACAGGATTGCTGATTTATAATAACTATGTTCAGGCATGGGAGTATGATCTTGTGGCGGAAATCCTGAATTCTGAATATTCTGCCATCGAAGCGATTATTCTCCAGAAAAAGCTGACTGATAATCGGATGAAAAAGTCCCCGGGCAACATTATATTCAGGTTTCATAGCAGAATCGGCCATCTTGTTTTTCTGGGCAGGGAAAATTATAGAGTAAGAAAAGATATTCAGAGCTTAACAGTCAAGACTAAACAGATTATCCTTCATTCAGCTGGCCAGGAAGTATCTTCAGGCAGTGACTCAGATGCGTTAAGGGAAATCGGTAATCTGGGTCTGGATATAATTGTCAAACTTGGATATGGCCCGGCCAATGAGGATTTATGCGGATTGTCGAAATATGGCCTGTGGTCTTATCCGATGACCGATTGTTCTTCTGAATCAATTGATACAACAGGCTATTTTGAAGTACTTGGAGGACACCCGGTTATAGTGTCAGAACTGGTGACAAGAATGAATAAAGGTCAGCAGCCTCTGGTTCTTTCAAGGGTTACTGAGGCAACCTGTGCATACTCAGTCAGCCTTACCAGGGAAAAACTTTACCGTCGGGCTTCCCTGTTTGTTCCAAGGACAATCCGGGGACTCTGGCAGGAAGGGCCCGGTTACCTGAAGAAAATTGAGAACAGGTTTGGAGGCAATGGAAGCCTGATTACTCAATTACCACCACCAGCTGGACTGAAGTCCCTGGAAAACATTTTAAAGGCAGGTTATATTTTTGTTCAACAGGTATTCAAAAAGATTATTTATACCGATCCGTTTACCTGGGAATTGCTATATAAAAAGGGAACTGGCAATAATTTTGAAGCCAATTCTTATACGGACTTTCATAAGCTCAAACCTGCAAGCGACAGATTCTGGGCCGACCCTTTTGTGGTGAGCGCCGCAGATAAATACTATGTCTTTGTTGAAGAGTTTCTTTATAAAGCCAATAAAGGACATATTGCCGTTCTTGAACTCGATGAAAACGGGCAACTGCTGAAAACGCAGAAGATTATTGAGAGTTCTTACCATATGTCATATCCTTTTGTTTTTCAGAAGGACAATTCATTTTACATGATACCTGAAACAGGCGGCAACAGGTCAATCGATCTGTACAGATGCACCGAATTTCCGGGGAAGTGGGAATTTGTCAAAAGCATCATGACGAATATTAATGCTGTCGACACAACACTTTTCAATCATAACGGAAAGTGGTGGCTCTTCACACTCATCGATAAAATCGACAGCAGTCTGGCTGTCAGTCCTGAATTGTACTTATTCTGGTCTGATGATTTCCTGTCTGACCAATGGACAGGTCATCCGATGAATCCTGTTGTAACTGATGTCAGATTTGCCAGACCGGCCGGCAGAATTTTTACCAGAGATGGGAAAATTTATCGTCCCTCACAGGATTGTTCGGGAAGATATGGAAATTCATTTGATATCAATGAGATCATTGTTTTGACCGCAGATACTTATAAAGAAAAGCAAATAAAAAAGGTCCGGCCTGATTGGGAGCCGACTCTTAAGGGTACACATACCTATAATAATCATGAGGATTTTACTATAATCGACGTGTATAAATTACGAAGAAGGTTTATCTGACACCCGCAGAGCGTTATGGAAGGAGAGAAAAAAATAAATCTTGTTGTATTTACCCGGGAATATCCGGTTGGAATGGCAAGCACCAAAAGAATCCAGCATTTGATGGAGTATTTGAAAAGCAGGGACGTTATGGTAAAGGTACTGGCATTCAGAGGCAATATTCCTCAACCTGAAATGAAAGGAATGTTTAAAACCATACCATATCAGAATATCGGACATGGTATTAAATTGTCCTTCAGGCAAATAGGCAAAGTGATTTCTTACTATATAAGTGGGTTTAAATTAATCGCACAAAGCAAAAGGAAAGACTGGAAAAACATAATTTATAAGGCAGGTGGATTAAATATCGAAAACATTCTCTTTGTCATCTGGGCTAAATTGCTCGGTTTTAAAATGGTGATGGCTATAGAGGAAGATTACAGTTTTTTCAGTGATAATATTAAAATGATTTCCCGCTTCAAAATCTGGACTATAAGGGAGTTGGATTTTTTAAATTGCAAATGGGCTGATGAAATAATAGTTATATCATATTATTTAAAGAACAAATATTTGAAAAAGGGGGTTACCAAAATAACCCTTATCCCTGTTACAGCCAGAATAAATTCAGGCGATAACAGGAAATCCTTCAACAAACCGCTTCAGATAGTTTATGCCGGAACTTTTGCAGATAAGGATGGTGTTAGTGATATTATCAGGGGTTTTCTGGAGTTCAAAAGGTCGTTTAAGGAAGCCATACTTATATTGACCGGCAAGAGTGCGCAGCAGGAAGAGTATAGGGAAAAATACAGGAATGAGAGAGATCTGCTGTTCAGGGGATTTGTGGAGGATAATGATTTCTATCCGTTGCTTCGAAATTCGGATGTTCTTTGCATGTGCAGGACAGAGTCAGGCTTTGCCAATGCAGGTTTCCCATTTAAGCTGGGAGAGTATCTGGCAACAGGCAATCCGGTTATCTGCACAAAAGTAAGCGATGTGGAATACTACCTGGATGAGAATGATGCTTATCTTATTGAACCGGGGAATCCACAACAAATAACCGAAGCTCTTCTTAGCATTG
>DNOQ01000403.1 GCA_003501665.1 Bacteroidales bacterium
TACCTTACTCATAAAATAGAAAAAGTAAAAGAGCTACTGGTTTATGATGAGCTCAATCTCACCGAAATTGCATGGAAGCTTCATTACAGCAGTGTGGCCCATCTGTCAAACCAGTTTAAGAAAATGACAGGTCTTACTCCCACCCAATTTAAAAACCTTAAGAATAAAAACCGTCGCGCTCTGGGCGATGTATGAATAATGTAATTTATTCCCGGAATAATGTAACGGTTCTCCGAATAAAGGATTACACCTTTGTTTTGTAAATTAATAATCTTATAAAGGTATTATTTCCAAAGTCTGCTTAATAAAGCAGTCGCTGATTTTCATTACAGACTCGTCCGCCGAAGCTTTACGCGAAGGCGGATTAAACCGGTATATAAATACTAATGAAAAAACTATTGCTTGCTGTCTTTTCATCACTTCTGATCAGCAGCTGTGCGATCTTCAGAATTCACGAATTTGGAGAAACCCCCGGTAAACCCGGCCGCTACCCGCGGTTTGGCTTAAAGGATTATCTGATCGGACAACTTGATGAATATCGGGCAGGTTATGACGTGACTTTTTATAATATGGACCTTGATCTTGATCCGTACAATAAAATGATCGGAGGCGAGGTAGCTATTCATTTCAGAGCTCTTGAAAAACTTAAAACTATCCGGATCGATCTGTACAGGAATCTCCATATCAGCAGTCTCCAGTTATCAGGAACAGAGATACCATTTTTACGAAACGACAGAGCAGTGATTGCGTCTCTTTCCGATTCATTGAATGTTGGCCGGGATTATATCCTTAAAGTTAAATATGAGGGTAAACCCATAAGTGCAAAAAATCCGCCCTGGAGCGGAGGTATGGTCTGGAAAAATGACAACGAAGGTAATCCATGGGTTGGAGTAACATGTGAAACAGAAGGGGCAAGCATATGGTTTCCATGTAAAGACCATATTTCTGATGAACCGGACAGTGTCAGGCTTCGCATGAGTGTCCCTTCAGGCTTGCAGGTTGTGTCAAATGGAATACTGGAGAGTCATATTTCAAAACCCGGTAAAGAAGTTTTTACATGGAGCACACATTACCCTGTTAACATTTATAACATTACTTTTTATGCCGGTAAATATGAACATTTTAACGATACAATGATAACTGAACAAGGCATCCTTAACCTTGATTATTATGTTCTGCCTGAAAACCTGGAGAAAGCGAAAAACCACTTCAGACAGGTTAAAGATGTTATCAGTTTTTACTCCCGGTCTTTCGGACCTTACCCATGGATAAGAGAGGGATTCAAGCTTGTGGAGGGACCTTATGAGGGAATGGAACATCAGACGGCTATAGGATATGGAAGCGGTTACTCCAACTTACGCAGGCTGGGGGGCGACCATATAATCGTTCATGAGACTGCCCATGAGTGGTGGGGTAATGCAGTATCAGTAAGCGATTTCAGAGATATCTGGCTACACGAGGGTTTCGCCACATATTCTGAAATGATCTTTGCAGAACATAAAAAAGGATATGACAGTTCACTTATATATGCCCGCCACTGGTTGGCCGGCTGGATTAACAATAAACTTCCTGTTGTTGGCCCTCCCGATGTCAGTTATTGGGACAGTAAAGACAATGATGTTTATAATAAGGGAGCAATGGTCCTGCACACTATCCGTAATGTATTGAATGACAGCACTCTCTTCTTCCATATCCTGCAAACTTTTTATGGAGAGCATGCAGCAGCCTCGCATGTAACCACTGCCGATTTCATCGAGGTTGTTGAACGGAAAACCGGGAAGGACTGGGACAAATTTTTTGAAGCGTACCTTTATAACCGGGAGGTTCCGGTTTTAAACTGGTATCCCGGTTCTTACGACAAAGTTCAGGATCCGGACTCAAATGTCACAAAAAGGGTATCATTTGTAGTGGCAAAGTGGACAAATGTTCCTGAAGGTTTCAGCATGCCTGTAAAGCTGGATTGTAAAGATGGAAATGCTTCGTTAATTATTGAGGTGACCACAAAGCCGGTCCTTTTTTACCTTAAGGATATGTCATCATGTAATCAGTTGATTTGTAATAAGAGACTCTCCTACTATAAGACAGTAATAAAAAAAAGTATTTTGGAGGAAATTGAAATTCCTTTTAAAAATCATTAACATAAAAATCACCGGGCTTTAAGGGGAAGTGTGAATTATGTAATTTATTCATAAAATTATGTAACGGTTCCGGAAATAGAGTCAAATACCTTTGCTATTGTAATAATTTACCCGACAATCTTAGAAATGATACCAGTGAATATTATTTCCAACAAAAAACATAAATCAAGTAGATTAATAATTATAGTTATTGGGGATTTATTAAAAATTAAAATCAATTAACATGAAAAAGATCGTTTTTTGTTTAATGGTGGCATGCTTGTCATTTACATTCCTTCCGCTTCAGTCGAATGCTGCAACTGTTACCGAACCTTCAACTGCGGTTGATCCTAAACCTGCAGAATCAGCAGAAGCTAAAGCCTTGCTGCTAAGGTTAGAAGAGATAAACAAAATGGATAAGGAAAAAATGGATCCATCAGAAAAGAAAGATTTGCGGAAAGAAGTAAAATCAATTAAGAAAAATCTCAGAGACATAGGTCCCGGAATTTATCTTTCAGGTGCAGCATTAATTATTATTGTGATCCTGTTAATCGTTTTATTATAAACCATTTAAATCAAAAATCATGGGAAATCTACTTTACGTAGTTGCAGTCATACTTTTGATAGCCTGGGCAATCGGATTCATAGGATTTAATGTTGGAGGCATCATACATGTTCTGCTTGTAATTGCGCTTATTGCAGTGATATTCAGAATTATTCAGGGAAGAAAAGTCTTATAAAGTTAATGTATTAGTAACAACAAGTGAGTCCACTCCTGAATGCAGGTTCGAAGAAGGTTTAGGGTTTTAAGGGTGGACTCATGATTTTATAATTAAATTATGAGCTCAGGAAAAGTATTATTAGGTGTACTGGCCGGCTTAGCTGCAGGTGCATTGGTTGGGATCTTGTTTGCCCCGGAAAAAGGTTCAGTTACCAGAAAAAAAATGTCTAAAAAGGCCGAAGACTTTGCAGATGGATTAAAAGAAAAATTCAATGAATTTCTTGACGATATCTCCGAGAAATTTGAAGAGGTTAAAGAAGAAATTTCAGACTTTACTCAACAGAGTGAGAACTCAGAAAAAACAAAAAAAGATGTAACCGCTGCCAAAGGCTGAAGCCATGGAAGACGAGAATGCGAAATTGATAGAATCGCTGCTGGAAAGAGTTACTGATTATGGAAAAACAACCTATGAGTTAGTAAAGCTTAAAGCTCTCGACAAAACAACGGATGTTGTTTCCTCATTTATACCTCATTCTTTTGTACTTGTCTTAATTGCCATATTTATACTTTTTGCCAGCATGGGATTAGCTTTATGGCTCGGCGAAATTATTGGCAAAACCTTTTACGGATTCCTGGTGGTAGCTGCTTTTTATGGTATAATGGGGATGATAATACATTTTTTTTTGCATAAATGGATTAAAAAGCTTGTTTCCAATTATATAATTAAACATGTGCTTAAATAAAATCATATGCACGAGATAATTTCAGCTACCGGACTTAAAAATGCGATTCAATTATTAGAATCTGAGCAGGCTGAAAAGGGACAGCAGTTGAAAGAACAATTCTTGATTACTTACGAAAGTTTTAAACCGGTTAACCTGCTCAAAAGCACCTTGAATGATGTAAATTCATCTCCGTATCTGATCGATAACATTTTAAGCACTGCTATGAGCCTGACTACCGGATTTATCTCAAGAAAGATATTTATTGGAGCATCCGGCAATAAATTCAGAAAGCTTGTCGGCCATATTCTGCAATTTGGTGTTACAAACTTTGTTGCCCGGCACCATGACACTATTTCATCGTTAGGTCACACTGCCGTGAAATTTTTCCTCCGCAAAA
>DNOQ01000203.1:0-1533 GCA_003501665.1 Bacteroidales bacterium
ATGAGCAAAAATGCCTAAAACTGTTCTGTTCATCTGACTTAATATATCTGCATGATCAAAAATAATTATCCTGGTGATATAATGAAAGCACTTTTCATTGTAATTTTAAAAATTACACGAACTAATCAGCAAGATGCAAGAGGTAAACTGAATTTTTTGATAAATGGAATCGATTTTAATCACCGGAGGTTCAGGTCTCATAGGCAGTCATCTGAGCCGGAAACTGAAGGAAAAAGGGTATGACATTGTTTTACTTAGCAGGACATCCAGGGTTAATGGCAATAAAAACACCTATTTATGGAATCCTGCAAATAATTTTATTGATCCTGAAGCAGTTTGCAGGGCGGATTATATTATTCATCTTGCCGGGGCCGGCATCGGTGATAAAAGATGGACCAGAAAGAGGAGAAAAGAGATATTCGAAAGCCGTGTCAATACTGCAGAACTCATTCATAAGACTGTCCTGGATTCGGGGAAGAATATCAAAGCATTCATTACTATCTCAGGTTCGGGCTATTATGGCACATTAACGTCAGAAAGGATATTTAACGAGACTGATCCCCCTGGCGCCGATTTCCTCGGCAAAATTTGCATGTTCTGGGAACAGGCTACAGACAAGTTTTCAGAACCCGGTACAAGAGTTGTTAAGATCAGAACAGGGATAGTACTTTCCGGATCGGGAGGAGTCCTCAGCAGAATAATTCCCCCTGTCAGATATGGCATTGGATCACCGATAGGCACCGGTAATCAGTATATGCCATGGATACATATTGACGACCTGTGTAATATTTTCATTAAAGCAATCGAAGATCAGGATCTTTCAGGTGCATACAATGCGGCTGCACCTGAGCATATCACCAACAGGGATCTGATGAAATCGTTATCTAAGGTTCTGGGAAAACCATACTGGTTTCCAGCAATACCTTCATTTATCATGAAGATGATCTTCGGTGAAATGTCAGGGATTCTTCTTGAGGGAAGCCGGGTTTCATGTGACAAAATAAGGGCTGCCGGTTTTATTTTTAAATTTCCGGAATTAAATACTGCCTTAAGAGATTTATTGCAATGAATAATTTCCGGGTCAAAATTCCAAATTGAAAATTCAAGGTTCAAGGGGTCAAACCCGTTAAACTCATCCGGACGCTTAAACCAGTCTGCGCTGAATATTCGGATAGCACTGACTGAAATTGTGAATAAATAAATATTGCTTTGGATTTAGCAGAACATACTGAGATTATCCCCGTTTATTTATTAAATTTACATAACGCAATAAAAAATTAATGACATTAAATACAGCAGTGCCACTTGTTGAGATGGACGGAAGGAACCTTTACTATGCTTTTCTGGCAGGAGCCAGAAAACTGATAGAACACCAGGTGGAGCTTAACAGGATAAATGTGTTCCCGGTAAATGACGGTGACACAGGAACCAATCTTGCAGGTACAGTAAGATCTGCCATCGAATCTCTCCATCCCCACCGGTCTTATAAGATCACTGCCGACAGGATAGCTGAAGCAACCCTGATGAATGCAA
>DNOQ01000203.1:1561-8727 GCA_003501665.1 Bacteroidales bacterium
GTTACTCTCCGGCAATTTGCAGAGGCACTTAAAAGATCAGTGAGCTATGTTTATGAAGCTGTTGCCAGACCCGTAGAAGGTACAATGCTGACAGTCATAAGAGAAATGGCTGAATATATTTACGGCAGCTGGAATAAATTCCCTGATTTCAATCATCTTATGATGAGTTCCTATGAAATCCTTAAAAAATCTCTCCAGGAAACCAGAACCAAACTCGCAATTCTGGAAAAAAATAATGTTGTTGATGCCGGCGCAAAGGGATTTGTGGTTTTTATTGAAGGTATAATTGACTTTATCAATAAAAGGAACATAAAAGAGATAATCCTTGACAGACCAGTTACTGAATCAACACAGGTATTTGTAGAAGCCAGGCAGGACAACATTAATTTCAGATACTGCACCGAAGCAATAATAAAGAATTGTAAGACTGATAAAAATACTCTTTCCAAAACTCTTGAAAAATATGGAGATTCAGTGGTAGTGGCAGGATCGGACCAGATAAGAAGGTTTCATCTTCATACAGACAGTCCTGCAGAGCTTTTCAACAACATCAGGTCAGCGGGCACAATAATATTTCAGAAAGCCGATGACATGTTCCGGCATTACCAGACAGCCAATGAACGGAATTGGAATATTGCACTGGTGACTGACTCAACCTGCGACCTTTCTGAGGAATTCATTGACCGGTATCAGATTAATATGGTTCCTCTTAATTTAAGCTTTGGTGATAATCAGTACCTTGATAAGGTAACAATGCATCCTGAACAATTTTATTCCCTTCTTGATGAAGCAGATGATTATCCCAAAAGTGCCCAGGTAAACGAAAATACTTTCATTAATCTTTATTCCCATCTTGCATCGCATTATGACTCGGTAATTGCCATACACCTGAGTGACAAGCTGAGCGGTACTTTTTTCAGCAGCTGCAAAGCGGCAGAAAAGATAAGCAGGGAATTTGGTAAACCCGTCACAGTAATTAATTCCAGAAATCTTTCCGGATCACTCGGATTGATAGTTCTCAGAGCCGCAAAGGCCATTGAAGAAGGCTTTACTCATGATCAGATTGTCGGTTTAACAGGGAAATGGATCAATAATGCCCGCATTCTGGTAAGCGTCACAACATTGAAATATATGGTTCGCGGGGGAAGGGTGTCAGCTGCAAAAGGATTAATAGCGCGTATACTTAATATCAATCCAATAGTTTCACTTGATAATACAGGAAAGTCAATTGTCTTTGATAAGGCTTTCAGTCAGAAAGCAAATATGAGGAAAGTAATGGATCATATACGAAAAACAAGTTCCGGTAAAACAATCTGGAATTATATAGTTCTTCATGCCAACAACGAGGCTGCAGCCGACTGGTATTCGAAAGAAATGGAGAAGCTGACTTCATTAAAACCTGTTTCGGTGGTCAACATCTCTCCTGTGGTAGGCTTAAATGCAGGTGTCGGAGCTGCTTCGGTCGCATTATTATATGAATAGAATACACAAATACAGGGGGCTTCATAACTATCAGTATTTAAATAAGTCCCCCCTGGGGGATTTAGGGGTAAAAAGGGGAAAGGACTTTAAAAGCAATTAAAAGGGAAGAGGATAATAATAAATTACCTATGCCATTTCTACAGATCTACTTTCACGCATTACTTGTAATTTTGATAATGATGTCTGTACTATGGGTTTTCAGTGTAATATTTAAAAATGTCAGTATCGTTGATCTTTTCTGGGGATTTGGATTTGTTGTGGCAACAGTTTTCTACTTTATTAATACAGATGGCAACAGTATAAGGAAGGTAATCCTGTTAATTCTTGTGTCAATCTGGGGCTTACGGCTTTCAATATACCTTGCACGGCGTAATTATGGAAAGGGTGAGGATTTCAGATACAGGGAATTCCGGAAGAAATACGGTGAAAACAGATACTGGTGGGTATCATTTTTCCAGACTTTTCTTTTACAGGGATTTCTGATGTGGCTTATCTCCGCTCCTCTTCTGGGGGCACAATATTACGGAGCAGAAAAAAATCCCGGAATTCCTGATTTTGCAGGAATAGCCCTGTGGATCACCGGATTTGTGTTCGAGGCAGGCGGAGATTTTCAGCTTGCCAGATTTAAGGCTGATCCTGCAAATAAAGGTAAAGTACTTGACAAAGGATTTTGGAGATATACCCGCCATCCCAATTATTTCGGCGATTCAGCAGTCTGGTGGGGTTACGGGCTTATATGCCTGTCAGCAGGAAGCTACCTGCCGGTTCTGGGATCGATACTCATGACTGCTCTGATAATTAAAGTGTCGGGAGTTGCCCTGCTTGAGAAAAGCCTTAAAGATCAGAAGCCACAATATAAAGAATACATTGAAAAAACCAGTGCATTTATTCCATGGATACTCAAAAAATGATGTTGTGTATTTAGCTATTACATATCGCTCCTACGGAGCTTAATATTATAATGATATCACCTTTGCTACAAACAGACCGCACCTACGGCGCTCATATTCACCGAAATATTGAGCCGCGTAGCGGCGACATGTTTTTAGCATGAAAACGTTCCGAAGTCCCTGAGCCGCGTAGCGGCGACCTGTTTGTAGAATGAACATGTTTAAAGATTTTTTAGCCGCGTGGCGGCGGCCTGCTTGTAGCATGAAGAAGTTCCAAAGTCCATGAGCCCCGTAGCGGCGATCTGATGATTTCCTTAATCTATTGTTATAATTTATGTTATGGCCGGACTTGTAAGAGATATATACAGTTTGAAATCCAGCAAATGCAATTCGATAATATATTGCTATATTTGATTGGATTTTTTTAATTCTGAAAAATATCCGCTACCATCTCAGACAGGATCTGCAGACTTGTTTGAAGATAAAGGTATCCAGGTAATGTTCGTCTTCAATCATTATAATAAGAATATGGAAAATAGCCATGTCATTAAAGTAGAAAAACTTGTAAAGAGATTTCCCATCGGCAAGGGTGAATTTACAGCACTTAACGGAATTGATTTACAGTTTTCCCGGGGAGAATTTGCAGGACTGGTAGGTCCGAGTGGTTCAGGCAAAACAACCTTGCTGAATATAGTCGGATCGCTTGATACTCCCACAGAGGGAGAGGCTTTTGTCCTCGACCATGCCGTAAGCAGGCTCTCTGCAAAAGAGTCAGCATGGCTCCGCAGGAAAGAACTGGGATTCATTTTCCAGAGCTATAATCTGCTGGCAGTTCATACAGTTTTTGAAAATGTTGAATTCCCGCTTTTGCTTCTCGATTATACAGCAGCTGAAAGGAAGAAAATGGTTATGGATGCTCTCGAATGGGTTGGTATAACCGATAAAGCAAAATCAAAACCACCCCAGCTGTCCGGGGGTGAATGCCAGAGGGTTGCCATTGCAAGAGCAATGGTTAAGAAACCGTCTCTGGTTCTTGCCGATGAACCGACAGCCAATCTCGATGCTGCAAACTCTCACAATATCCTTAAAACCATGGAGAACCTTAACAGGGATCTTAAAACCACCTTCCTTTTCGCAACTCACGATGATAAAGTAATCAGTTACCTTAAGCGTAAAATCTATCTCATTGACGGCAAAGTGGATAAAGATGAAAAGATAATTAATCAGTAGTGTGAAATGAAAATAGCAATAAAGCTTGCATATCGTAATCTCATCGGTGCAGGCCTGCGTACATGGCTGAATGTTATTGTCCTCTCTTTCTCATTTGTGGTAATTATTTGGATGAGAGGAATAATAAACGGCTGGAACCGTCAGGCAAAGGACGATATGACCGCATGGGAGATCGGAGGAGGACAGTACTGGCACGAAAAATATGATCCGTTCGATCCGTTCACTCTCAGTGAAAGCCATGCCCCTGTTCCTGAAGAATTAATACCTATAATTAATAGGGGCGAAATGGAACCTTACCTTATTTCACAGGGTACGCTCTATCCCAGGGGAAGAATGCAAACAATCATCGTAAAAGGGATAAATCCAAAACAAGACATATTCCTTCTGCCTTCACAAAAGCTTGACACTCTGATCACTGATGCCATTCCGGCAGTAACAGGTTCAATAATGGCAAGGAATCTTAACATTACCAGAGGTGACAGGATGATGCTTCAGTGGAGGGATGCCGGCGGGACATTTGATGCGACAGATATTGTCATTACAGAAATATTCAGCGCCAACGTGCCCAACGTGGATCAGGGGCAAATCTATATATCTCTCGAAAATCTGCAGAAAATGATGAATCTGCCCGGTGAAGCCACCATAATCACATACCGCGATGGTCATTCTCCCGGTCTGACTGAACTCGATGGATGGAATCATAAAACAAAACAAGAGCTTACATCATCTGTCGATGAGCTTATTAAAGTAAAATCTGTAGGGACATCAGTCATGTATGTAATACTTCTTCTTCTTGCGATGCTGGGTATTTTCGACACACAGGTGCTTTCGATATTCAGGCGCCAAAAAGAGATCGGGACATATATAGCCCTTGGATATACCCGAAGGCAGGTTGTAGGACTTTTTACCGTGGAGGGGACAATGAATGCAGTGCTTGCAGCAATAGTCGGGGCTTTTTACGGAATACCATTCCTGGCACTCCAGGCCAAAACAGGCTGGACCATGCCCATGGATACAAGTGATTTCGGCATGGCTATTGCTCAAACTCTATATCCGGCATACAGTGCCGGCCTTGTGATAATGACGGTTATAGTCATTATGTTCACCACCATGATTGTAAGTTACTGGCCATCAAGACGTATAGCCAGAATGAATCCAACCGAAGCGTTAAGAGGGAAAATACAATGATAAAATTTCTGTTAAAAGGGCTTATCAGAGATAAAAGCCGCAGCAGGCTGCCATTTCTGGTCGTTACAATCGGTGTGGCGCTCACTGTTCTTGTACATGCATATATTGTAGGTTTCATGGGCGATATAATTGAAATAAACGCAAGATTTTCTACAGGTCATATGAAAGTGATGACCAGAGCTTATGAACAGGAAATGAACCAGGTACCAAATGATCTCGCACTGACAGAAACCGATTCTCTTTTGAGTCTTCTCAGCAAACAATTCCCTTCCGCCGAATGGTCACCGCGCATCCGGTTTGGAGGACTTATAGATGTCCCCGACGAAAATGGAGAAACAAGATCACAGGGCCCTGCCATGGGACTGGGAATTGACCTTATTAATCCCGGATCGGCCGAAGCAAAACGATTAAACCTGGAAAAATCTGCTGTAAGGGGGAAATTACCTTCGGAATATGGTGAAATCCTTCTAAGTGAGAATTTTTCGCTGAAACTGGGCGTTAATCCGGGAGATAAGGTAACTCTCATCAGTTCAACCATGGACGGAAGTATGGCATTTTATAACTTTATCGTCTCCGGAACGGTAGCATTCGGACTTGAATCTCTCGACAGGGGTATGATTATAGCAGATATAAGCGATATTAGAACCGCACTTAACATGGAGGATGCTGCAGGTGAAATAACCGGGTTTTTCAAAAACGGATTTTATGATAATGATGAAGCCATTGCGGAAGCAGACAGATTCAACGCTACTTTTTCAGATAATAGTGACGATTTTTCCCCCTTAATGGTAAGTTTAAGCAGTCAGGGCTCGCTGGGCACTTATGTGAACATGGTGGAACTATGGACTTTAATGATCTCGTCCATATTCATTTTTGCCATGTCGCTTGTATTGTGGAACGCCGGAATTCTTGGCGGACTAAGACGCTACGGCGAGGTGGGTATACGTCTTGCTATTGGTGAGGAGAAAGGTCATGTATACAGGACTATGATCTATGAATCATTGATGATAGGATTTGCAGGTTCAGTTGCAGGAACTCTCTTCGGCCTGTTCTTTGCTTATCTTATTCAAAAATACGGAATAAACATTTCGGGAATGATGCAGGGATCAGCTATAATGTTACCGACAGACATAAGAGCTAAAATACAACCTGTCGATTTCTATATCGGATTCATCCCGGGACTTTTTTCAACTGTGATTGGTACGATGCTTGCAGGGATAGGTATATACAAACGTCAGACAGCAAAATTGTTCAAAGAACTGGAAGCATAAAGCAGATAAGATGAAAAGAATACTATTGATAATAACAACGTTACTGTTTACAGTTTTTGTTTCTTCGCAGAATGCGGACGATATCCTGAAAAAGGTGGAAAGTAACATCTCTTCTGACAACCGGATCTTTGAATCAACAATGATTATTAACGGTGCCAGGTCCAGCAGAACAATAACGTCGAAAAGTTATGTGGTAGGCGATAAGCAGTCATTCACTGAATATCTGTCTCCGGCAAGGGAAAAGGGGACAAAAATGCTAAAGCTTGAAAACCAGCTATGGATCTATTCACCATCCACCGACAGGATAATTCAGATTGCCGGACACATGCTCAGGCAGTCTGTGATGGGATCGGACCTTTCCTACGAAGATATGATGGATGACAGGAAACTTACTGATATATATTCTTCAAAGGTCACCGGTAATGACAACATAGAAGGCAGAGAAACCTGGATCCTTGAGCTTACAGCTAAAGTTACGGATGTAGCCTATCAGACCCGTAAGATGTGGATCGATACTGAAAGATATGTACCCTTACGTGAAGAGCTGTTTGCGAAAAGCGGGCAGATGTTAAAAAGGACTACCATGTCTGAGGTCGAAAATATAAACGGCAGGTGGTTCCCGACTAAAATAGTATACAAGGATCTCATGAAACAAGGTGGAGGAACCGAATTCAAAATTACACAGGTGCAATTCAACCAGAAAATACCCGATCATATCTTTACCAAAGCTTCACTTAAACAATAAAATTATCTACGTATTAAAAACGTATTATAAGATGTATTATAATGGTGCACAAAGCCTTTCCCCTTTGGGGGAAACGGGAAAGGGGGTTTAAGTAGCATAAATTAGATATAAACCATAACAGAGCCATTAAAATACGTAGCTATCAATTTCGAAAGGTCCGTTTTGGCCAGAGATTTTCAAGCTGTTCCAGTGTTTTCCCTTTTGTCTCAGGTACCATTTTCCAGACAAAGATCACTGCTGTAATACAAATTCCTGCATATAACCAATAGGCAAACCCGTGATGAAATTTCTCAATAAGCCAGGCGTTATCGTCAATTACGGGAAATGACCATGAAATTATCAGATCGGTTATCCACACAG
>DNOQ01000204.1 GCA_003501665.1 Bacteroidales bacterium
ATAAAAGCGATGCACCTCGCAATAGAGGGATTGGCGAAAGTACCCCAGCATTTGCTGATTGACGGAAACAGGTTTTACCCTTACAGGAATCTGGTTCATACAACAATAATAAAGGGTGATTCGCTATATTTATCCATTGCTGCCGCTTCAGTACTGGCAAAGACATTCCGTGATGAACACATGGCTACAATCCATAATGAGTATCCTGTTTACGGTTGGGATAAAAATAAAGGCTACGGGACACCATTTCACAGGATTGCAATTCTGAAGTATGGCATTTCTCCATATCACAGGAAATCCTTCACCCTTTTTAATACACAATTATCGATTGAGTTTTAACATGCTCCTTATTGATTTAAAGAATTATATTTGCAGCCTGTTTAAATCAAATAATTTATGCAAAGATTATTTACCATACTCTTTATTTATATAATATGCTTCGGATCCGTTTTAAAGGCTGATGAAGGCATGTGGCTTTTGCCGATGATTGAAAAACTCAATCTGGGCAGGATGACCGATCTTGGACTCAGGCTTTCTGTGAATGATATATACAGTATTAATAATGCAAGCCTGAAGGATGCAGTCGTAAGTTTTATGGATGGTGGCTGCACCGGTGAAATAGTATCATCGCAGGGGCTACTGCTGACCAATCATCATTGCGGCTATGGAATGATACAGGCTCACAGCACCCTTGAAAACAACTATCTTAATGATGGTTTCTGGGCAATGACCAGGGAAGAGGAACTCCCAAATCCGGGTTTATCGGTTTCTTTCCTCATAAAAATTGAGGATGTTACCGATAAGGTACTGGCTGGTTTAAAACCTGAAATGACTGAATCTGAAAGAACAGACGCCATTAATGCTGCCAGACGATCCATTGAGAATTCTGCTTCGTCAGGGACCGGTTACGGGGCTTCAGTTTCAGCATTTTACGGCGGAAATTACTTTTATCTGATTGTATATGAAAGGTATACCGACGTAAGGCTTGTCGGAGCTCCTCCGTCATCAATAGGCAGCTTTGGCGATGATACAGATAACTGGGAATGGCCACGTCATACAGGAGATTTCAGTATGTTCCGGGTATATTCAGGCCCCGACGGAAAACCTGCACCCTATTCAAAGGATAATATTCCCCTTAACCCGAAACGCTGGCTCAAAATTTCCCTTAAAGAACTTAATGAAGGTGATTTCACAATGGTGATGGGTTATCCCGGGCGAACCCAGAGATATTACACCTCGTGGGAGGTTAATGAATTGTTAAAGATCACAAATCCAAACAGAATCAAAATTAGAGGCATTAAGCAGGAATCCTGGATGAAGGATATGCTTGCCGATCCTAAGGTAAATATTCAATACGCATCAAAATATTCGGGCTCAGCAAACTACTGGAAATATTCTATAGGTCAGAATAATCAGCTTATCAGCCTGGGCGTAATTGATAAAAAACGTGAAATTGAAAACCGGTTCGATGATTGGATAAATGAAGATCCATCCCGTAAAACCAGGTATGGCGAAGCTCTGAAACTTATAAGAACTTCCATTGAAGGCAGATCTGAATACCAGAATGCCTACCAGTATCTCACCGAGTGCACAAGAGGCTGTGAAATATTCGACTTCATAAATTATACAGGAAGGCTTAAAGAAGCACTTAAATCGGGTGATTTAACGAAGATTACAGAGGCTGCGATGAGATTAAAAAACATCACTTCCGAATTGTACAAAGATTTCAATCCCCATACTGACCTTAAAACAACAAAGATAATGCTCCGCCTCTACAGAGATGATGTTCCCCCTATATTTCATCCGGACTTCTATACGGAAGTTATCGATAAAAAATTTAAAGGGAATATTGAAAAATTCGTGGATGATATGTTCCGGCGCTCCATATTTGCAGGTGAAGAAAGATTAAATGCATTTCTCAACAACCCCAAACTGAAGATTCTGGAGAAGGATCCTGTAGCAATTACAGTTAAATCGATCAATGAGATAAGGAGCATTCTTTCGGGAGAACTGGGAAAATATGAGAATGACCTCTCTGCCGGCCGGAGGCTCTGGATCGCGGCATTAAGGGAAATGATGCCGGATAAAACCCTGTACCCCGATGCAAATTCCACAATGCGGCTATCGTATGGCACAATTCAGAATTACGACCCGAGAGATGCGGTGACATACAAATATTATACAACACTCGATGGTAAGGTGGACAAATATAAACCCGGGGATTATGAATTTGACCTGCCACAAAGGTTTCTCGATCTGTATGAAAGGAAGGAATTTGGAAGATATGCCTCATCCCGGGGTTATATGCCTGTAAATTTCCTGACAACAAATGATATCACGGGAGGTAATTCCGGGAGTCCCGTATTAAATTCCCATGGTGAACTTATCGGTCTTGCCTTCGACGGCAACTGGGAAGCCATGAGCGGTGATGTTTTCTTTGAACCGGAAGTTCAGAGAACCATTGCGGTTGATATAAGATATGTACTCTGGATCATCGATATTTATGCCGGTGCAACTCACCTGGTGGAGGAGATGACGATAGCTGAGTAAGTAGTGAGGGATGAGTTATTTAAATAATAGATTATGCAATTGAGTTTTATTGAGATACTGGCGGCTTTTATGGTGCTCTTCGCCATAATTGATATTCCAGGATCAATACCCATAATCATTGATATCAAATCAAAGGGTGTCAGAGTACATTCCGTAAAGGTTACACTGGCATCTATGATGATTCTGATGGCATTTCTCCTTATCGGGACCCCTCTCCTGGGAGTTTTCGGTGTCGATGTCTCTTCATTTGCAATAGCAGGTTCATTTATTATTTTCCTGATTGCCATGGAAATGATCCTCGGCATTGAGATCTTCAAACAGGATGCTCACGGAACCGGAGCAATTTTTCCCATAGCCTTTCCCCTGATTGCCGGAGCCGGATCGATCACCACGATCCTTTCGCTCAAAGCCGAATATCAGACAATAAACATTCTTATCGCTCTTATTCTTAATATGGTAATTGTCTACCTGGTTCTCCGCGTGACCGCTTTCTTTGAAAAGATGCTTGGCCAGGGTGGATTAAAGATCCTGAAGAAGGTGTTTGGCGTCATATTGCTTTCAATTGCAATCAAGCTCTTTCTGACCAATACCGGTATTATTCTGCCAAATGCCAGGTGATATAACCATTTATACTGACGGTGCTGCAAGAGGTAATCCCGGTCCGGGAGGTTATGGTGTGGTACTTGTATCCGGAAAGCACAGACTTGAAAAATCAGATGGGTTCAGGCTCACAACCAATAACCGAATGGAACTGCTTGCAGTTATTACAGGACTGGAAGCTCTCAAACAACCCGGCAGCAATGTTACCATTTATACCGACTCCAGGTATGTTGCAGATGCTGTTGAAAAAGGATGGCTTTTCGGCTGGGAATCAAAATCATTCAGAAAAACCAAAAATCCTGACCTCTGGATGAGATTCCTGAAGATATACCGTAATCATAATGTGAAGATCATCTGGATCAAAGGTCATTCAGGCCATGCCGAAAATGAACTTTGCGACAGGATGGCCGTGGAATCCTCATTGAAAAAGGAACTGAGTGAAGATACAGGATACAAGCCTGAAACGGATAACGAAACATTTTTCTCAGGACCTGTTAAATAAAAATTTTTGCATATAAAAAATATTAATGCAATTTTGTGAAAACAGCTGGCGATGGAAAAACTTATTATTCAACCCACTCACCTGACTCCTGAAATTAAGTTCTCACCCGATGAGAATATCTTTACAATCAGCGGGATGTCGGCGCCTGAAGATGTACGCGCTCTCTATTATCCGGTAATAGAATGGATGAATAAATTCCACGAGGAGGCGCTTAACGGTAATTTTAAGGTATTTAATGAGAATAATCCGCTGATATTTAAAATAGACCTCAACTATTTCAATTCAGCATCAGCCAAATTCCTTTTTGATATCCTGCTGGGGCTTAAAAAAGTTGCTGACACAGGAATCCCTTCAATAATAGAATGGTATTATGAGGAAGATGATATTGATATGAAGGAAGCGGGAGAGGATATTGCAGAGCTTGTGGAGATGGAGTTAAAGTATATCATCAAACCTTCACAAACCTGATGAGGGGACAAAAAGAACTTTATGAAACACTTACTGCGCTTGAAATTCAGTACGAATATCATGAGCATCCTCCCCTGGCTACCATCGAAGAAGCCATAGTCCACTGGAAAGATTATAATTCGGGCAGATGCAAGAACATCTTCTTCAGGAACCATAAGGGCAACAGGCATTATCTTGTGATCCTTGAACACCTCAGACAGCTTGATATCCATGATCTTGAAAAGAGGCTTCGCCAGGGTAAACTAACGTTTGCATCCGACCAGCGGTTGAAGAAATACCTTGGTGTTGAACCCGGATCGGTATCACCATTCGGACTGATCAATGATACCGAAAAACATGTTCATCTATTCATTGATGAAAAACTGAATGAATATGAGAGGCTTGCATTTCACCCTAATGTCAATACAGCTTCCCTTGTCATAACAAAAAAGGATTTTCTGCGCTTCCTTGGTCATACAGGAAATCCGCATGAATTTATCAGACTATACGACTGAACTGAGTTAGTTTCCTGTTACTTTCCTGATTTATAAACCGGTTGTTTCCACTCTTCCATCGGTTCATATTTACTCATGGAAGCCCATAAAATACCCCGTTTCTGAATTTCCAGGGCCTGAGGAACTTTAAAATCAGCTGCAACATGACCCAGTGATGAATAAAAGACTCTTCCTTTCCCGTAAACCTTTTTCCAGACGACCGGAATAACTGTCCTCCCGATCCACGATGAATGCTTATCGCTGAAAGTTGTTGTTGCCAGAACCTTAACATTCGGATCAACATGAACATAATACTGTTCTGAATGCATGTCAAAATCCGATAATCCCCTGGTCACAGGATCTTTTTTATCGGTTATATTCACCCTGTAATCAATCACACCTCCCGGATGGGCAACCCACTGCCCTCCCACCATGAACTGGTATTCTGTATTATTCCGGAATGAATCTCCAAGTCCGCCATGCCACCCTGCAATTCCAACTCCACCCTTCACTGCAGCCAGCAGGGCTTTCTCCTGCTTACTTTCAATAGTACCCATAGTCCAGGTCTGGATAATGAGATCGTAATCATTTAGTCCGGGCTCCAGATAAGCATCAAGAGTATCTGAAACAGTTACTTTGGCTCCTTCCGACCTGAGCCATGGGACAAATATATCACGGCACTTATCGGGTTCATGACCCATCCAGCCTCCCCAGACAAACAGTACTTTTTTATCGCCAAGTGCCGATATTGCGGA
>DNOQ01000229.1 GCA_003501665.1 Bacteroidales bacterium
TGTCCTACGGGCAGAGGAAGAACATATCCGCCACGACAAGTTCCTATACTGAAGTGGAACGCGGTCCAGCTAATACCAGAGGTTCATATAAAGTCATTGATGGCTCATTTACAGGCTATAATATGGATCGTTATAATAACAGACCTCTCTACTGTAATCATATGCATGCGTTTATCCTGACCGGAGACAGGCCTTATATCCGTTTTATGAACGATCCGTATATCTATGGAAGTCTGATGATTGGCGTAATCAGAGACGGAAAAGGCAAATGGCTCCATCATTTCTCTGAACGGACCTCCATGTATTTTCCGGGAAAGATGGAATGGCATCTTAATGATCAATCGATGCCAGGTTTAAATGTGGTACTTGAAGCTGTTACGATGGAATCAACACCCGGGATGAGTATTCGGATGCACCTTGAAGGCAACAATCGGAAAGATCAGATTGTCTGGGTATTTGGCGGAGCTTCCAGGCGCCCTGCAAAAAAACGGCAAAACCTGAACTGGGCTTATGATGTAACTATAGATACAACATTACTGACCGAAGAATTCATTCCTGAGTATTGCAGTGAGAATATTATCAGTTTTGATGGTAAAAGATTTACGATCCTGCCGCCGGCATACGAACCTGAAAAAGGATTTCAAAGACACATAATAGCAGGAATGTGCAGTGCCAAATCAAAGATGGTTGTTGCCGATGCACACTTATGGGAAGATCTGCCGAAGTTAATAACAAGCAAAGGAGCCGGTCTGCCTTTGCTTTGTGGCATCATTGATCAGACAGATTGTAAAAATATATACTGGACAGTTGAAGGTAATACAACAAATGAATATCTGTCAGCGGGGGCTTATACTGATCCGGTTAAAGCATTTGAAAACGGTATCGCAAGGATCAGGAGAATAACTTCCCAGGTAGTTGTAAATACACCGGATGAGACGCTTAATGCTGCTGTGGCTTCGGGATGTATAGTGGCCGATGCCAGGTTTTATCCGCCTGTATATGTTCACGGAACTATGGCCTGGAACCTTCCTTTCCCGGGATGGCGCTCATTGTTCGGGCCCATATCATTTGGCTGGCATGAAAATATAAAGCAGGAGGCAAGGCATTATATTTCCTTCCAGTTAAAAGAGTCCGGCAAAAAAGAGGCAATGGCGGATCCTAAACTCAGATACACAGGACAGTCGCCTTCGTCAAGATTTTATGGACGTGGAAGGATAGATCATCGTGATAATGGCTTTTATAATTTTCAAAGCCAGTTTTTTGATCAGCTTTGTCACGGTTGGCACTATACTGCTGACAGGGAACTCGAGGAAATTCTTCGTCCTGCACTGGAACTACATCTGGAGTGGATAAAGGATTGCTTTGATCCGGACGGGAACTACGTATATGAGAGCTACATTAATACATGGGCAACTGATTCCCAGTGGTACAATGGCGGGGATACTGTTGAGGAGACGGCTTATGCTTATTATGGTCATATGACTGCCATGAAAATGGCAGAAAGATCAGGAGATATTGAATCCGCTGAAAGGCACCGTAAAGAGACAGAAAAGATAAAAAAAGCTTTGATTGATGTGCTCTGGACCGATCGATCAGGGCATCTGGCCTCATATCGTGAACAGGGAGGGCACCGCAGGTTACACGAGGACACCTGGCTGCCCAGTATATTTCTACCTGTTGATTATAATATGCTAACCCCAGAACAGGCAATTCAATGCCTGTATTATACCGAGTGGGGACTTGAGCGCAACAAAATGCCGTTTGGTGGTGAGAGGTGCTGGTCATCCAACTGGGTGCCTTCACAGTGGTCGGTTCGTGAGGTCCATGGTGGGGATAATTACCATCTTGCCCTAGCCTATTATCAAACCGGATTGCCGGATATGGCATGGGAACTGGTTAAAGGTAACTATCTGCGTTCAATGTGTCATTATATTTCACCGGGAAGCCTTGGTGATTATTATGCCAATGATTTTGCAGATATTGCAGATATGTTTAACCGTGTTATTATAGAAGGAATGTTTGGTTATTCTCCCGATTATCCCTGCGGCAAAGTTGGATTTAAACCGGAGTTTCCTTCATATTGGGACTTTGCATCTATAAAAACCCCTGATTTTTCTCTTTCCTTTAAGATTGATAATTTAAGATCAATATATACATTATCAGTGTCCGGAGCTGCCATATTGGAATGTAAATTTCCTGTTAATACTTCCAGGGTTAATGAAGTTCTTGTTAATGGTAAGAGAGCTAAATTTGATATTATTCCGGGATTTGGGCAGAATTATGTATCAATAATTATCGAAAAATGCAATAAGGCAGAAGTGGTGATCAGATGCAGGGGAAAAATTGCCAGGAATGTATCTGAGAACATGGAGGTCAATGCTTCTGAAAAGATAAGGCTTGCTGTTCCACCATATAAAATCAGAGAGTTTAAAGATCCCCAGGGTATTTTTGAAGAAGCAGAAATCGTTGATGGTGCAATAGAAGCCACCTGTGCCAGGGTCGATGGCCACTTCCTTATATTAGCACTTGCCGGTGATGAAGGTATGGAAAACTGGAAAATATTCAAGATAAATGTCACTGACAATGAAACCAGACGTGGAATACTTTCGAAAAAGATTGACAGAATTCCTCCGGATACACGATGGGAGACAGTTGAAATGAAGAAGAGCTTCAACGGTGATATACGCGATATATTTAAGCAGGATTATTTAAATCCGCGCCCGAATACGGTTTCAGCCAGAATTGGCTCTGATGGTTATGCCGCATGGACATTTGCTTACTGGAATTATTTTCCGCCGGAAATAACTCTGGAGAATGTTAATAAAATGCAAAATCCGGAGGGATTGCTGGAAACACCGGCAGGAGTTCCTTTTGCCTGGAACCAGGATACTTCGAAGAACATAGCTTTTACATCTCTCTGGGAGAACTGGCCAAATTCAGTTACAGTCCCGGTGAATAATAAAGGTTCAGCAATCTGGTTTCTGGTTTGCGGTTCAACAAATCCGATGCAAACCAAAATTGCAAATGCACAATTAATAATCAGATATGCAGACAATACCATAGAACAGGTAGAGCTGGTACCTCCTGTGAATTTTTGGGCTCTGAGTAAATGGGGTGTTGCTGATTATGATTACGGAAGGGATAGATTTTGTCTTCCGGAAGAACCGCCAGCACAGGTTCAGCTTGGAACAAACTGCCGCGCAATGCTTATAAACCATAAGACAAAGAAAGATATTGAAATCAGAAGTGTCCGGCTTGAGTGCCTATCCCAGGAAGTCATTATAGGATTAATGGGAGTTACTTTAATGAAATGAACCCAGCCAGAACGGAAAATAAATGAACCATAAATTTTTTATTCAATACCATTATAATAATAGCAGATATGAAAAAATTTATCATTCTCCCCTTTGGATTATTTTTGTTTATAGCATTGACAGATTGCAATATTAAATCCGAAATCAAGAACGGGAATCTTGAACTATGGTATAAACAACCTGCATCATTATGGGTGGAAGCATTGCCAGTGGGTAATGGAAGGCTCGGCGGAATGGTTTATGGTGATTATAATCATGAACTGATACAGTTGAACGAGGAGAGTGTCTGGGCAGGTTCAAAGATAAATAACAACAATCCTGAGGCATTAAGTAAACTGTCTGAAATACAGGAGGCGATCTTTAAAAACCAGTTCAGGAAAGCTCTTGAATTGTCAGATAAGTATTTACTTGGTACCCCTCCGCGAGTCAGATCATATCAACCGCTCGGTAATCTTTATATCAATTTCAACACGGAAAAGGATCCGGAATTTTACAGAAGATCGCTCACGCTGAATACAGGCATAACAAAAACCGAATATACAATCGACGGGAATAATATAATTCAGGAGGTATTTGTCTCTGCTCCTAATGATATTATGGTTGTTGGCATTAAGTCGGATAAGCCCTTTGGCTGTGATATAAACCTTACCAGGGAGAGGGATACCATAAATCTGCCATTGGACAGAAGAGGGAGGAAAAGACCAGTACTGACCCATTACAGGAATGAGTACGGAAATGAAAATGGCGTAGCTTTCTTTAACGGTCAGATAATAGATTTTGATTCCCCGTTGAATGGACCGGGAGGAGAACATATGCGTTATTCTGCTGCAATGAAACTGTTAGAAGGCAGCAAAGGTTCTCTGCCTTTGACATCTGATACATCGGCAGGATTCCGTGTCAGATCAGTAAAAAAAGTAGTCATCGTACTTACAGGTGCGACTGATTATAATATAGATATGCTTGATTTTGACACTACAAAGGATCCCTTCAGGATCTGTATGGATAAAATTACAAATGCATCCGGTTATAATCACAAAGAATTGAGGAAGATCCATGAACAGGATCACCGGGAGATGTTTGACAGGGTGAAATTTTCTCTCGGGGATGATCCCAATAAAGGAATACCCACTGATGAACGCCTGAACAGTGTAAAGGAAGGAGGTAGTGATGACTGGCTGATACCATTATATTTTCAGTATGGACGTTATCTTCTGATGGGCTCTTCAAGGGATCCCGGCGTATTGCCTGCCAATCTTCAGGGAATCTGGAACGACCAGTATGATGCACCGTGGAATTCAGACTTTCACACGAATATTAACCTTCAGATGAACTACTGGCCTGCCGAGGTCTGTAACCTGACGGAGACTTCAGAAATACTCACCGGATTCATGGAAAAACTGACCGTTCCGGGCACCGTAACCGCTAAAGAGATGTACGGCGCTGACGGCTGGACCCTGCATCATCTTACAGATCCTTTCGGACGAACCGGAGTGGCAGACGGAGTATGGGGAATAACACCCATGGACGGACCCTGGATGACTTTCCCGGTTTATGAACGTTTTTTATTTACTGCAGATACAGCTTTTCTTGAATCCAGAGCCTATCCTTTGATGAAAAGCTCTGCTGAATTTGTCCTGGACTTTCTGATCGAATCGCCGGAGGGATACCTTGTTACCAATCCCTCGCATTCCCCTGAAAATAATTTCAGGATTCCGCTGACAGGAGAAGTTTCAGCCCTTACATATGCCGCCACAACAGATATAGAACTTGTCAATGCTTTATTCGATTATTGTATAGAAGCTGCCGGAATACTTGGTAAGGACCAGGAATTCGTTTCTCAGCTTATTGCTGCAAAAAAACGTCTTCCACCGGTTCAGATTAATTCAAAAGGTGTTATTCAGGAATGGATAAAAGATTATGATGAACCTGAACCGGGGCACCGTCATATGTCACATCTGCTTGGTCTCTATCCGATGGCTCAGTTTACCCCGGAGACACCTGAACTGTTTGAAGCTGCAAGAGCAACAATTGAAAGAAGGCTCTCATTCGGAGGAGGACATACGGGATGGAGCAGAGCATGGATTGTTAACCTGTTTGCACGTCTTCAGGACGGTGAGAAAGCTTATGAGAATCTGATGGGTTTGCTGCGGAAATCAACCCTGAGCAATCTTTTTGATACCCATCCGCCCTTCCAGATCGACGGGAATTTCGGAGGGACTTCAGGAATTGCCGAAATGCTTATACAGTCACATAATGGCATAATTAGATTGCTTCCGGCAATCCCCCCTGTGTGGAAAAGCGGCGAGGTAAAAGGTCTTTGCGCAAGAGGAGGATTTGTGGTGGATATGAAATGGGAAAATCAAAAACTTCAGAAAGCATCAGTATATTCAAAAAAGGGAGGGAAATGCTTAATAATTTATGCCGGTGAAAAGCAGGAGGTAAGCCTTAAAGCCGGAGAGGATATAGAACTCACTTTCTGATCATCATAAATGAAGTATTTTAAAAGATTAAGAACCTTTAAAGCAAGGCGAAATAGAAGCCAATTAAAATCAGATGAAGAGAACCAAATTGTTGTTAACCGTTGCTGTATCAGGTGCGATACTTTTTTCATGTGAAGAACCTGCAGATCACGATCTAAAACTCTGGTATGAAAAGCCTGCCGCAATCTGGGAAGAAGCCCTGCCGATAGGTAACGGCAGGCTGGGTGCAATGATATATGGGGATGCCGGTAAAGACCATATTCAATTTAATGAAGAAACTTTATGGACCGGGGAGCCGCATGATTATTCAAATGAAGGAGCCTCCGGTTATCTGGAAAAGATCCGCGAACTGATATGGCAGGGCAAACAGAAGGAAGCAGAAGCCCTTGCAATGGAAAAATTCATGAGTGTTCCGCTTCGTCAGAAAGCATACCAGCCATTCGGTGATGTCCGGCTCAATTTCCCCGGTCATGAACAGGCTGCCGGTTATTACCGGGAACTCGATATATCCAAAGCGATTTGTCTGACATCTTACAAAGTTGGGGAAACAACATTTAAACGCGAGTATTTTGCCAGCTATCCGGATAATATTATTGCAATAAACCTTAGTGCTGACAAAAAAAGATCCCTGACTTTCGATGTTTCAATGACTGCCGATCATGAATCTTTTACGGCAAAAGCAGAAAAAAATGGTACAATTGAACTTAATGTCAGGGTAAAAGACGGAGTTCTTTCAGGATCATCATTACTTAAAGTTATTGCAAAAGGCGGAAATATTTCGGTTAACGGAAGCAATCTGCATATTGAGAAGGCAAATCAGGCAATAATATTGCTTGTTGCAGCTACAAGTTTTGTAAATCCAAAAGATGTTTCGGGCAATCCGGAGAAACGATGTAGTGAATATCTGACAGCCCTGACAAATAAGAAATACGGACAACTCAGAAAAGCTCATACCGATAATTACCAGGCAATATTCAACAGATTTTCCATTGACCTGGGTTCATCGGATAATGAGAACCTGCCGACAGATGTAAGAATTAGTAAAGTCCTGGCCAAAATGGATAATTCCCTTGCTGCTCTGTATGTACAATATGGACGTTATCTTATGTTGTCAAGCAGTCGTCCCGGGACATACCCTGCAAACCTTCAGGGGATATGGAATGATAAACTCAATCCGCCATGGGACAGTAAATACACTGTAAACATAAATACTGAAATGAATTACTGGCCTGTTGAGGTTTTAAATATTCCGGAATGTCATGAAGCATTATTTAAAATGCTGGGAGAGGTTATCCCGGCTGGAGAAAAGGTTGCCAAAGTTCATTATAATGCAGGAGGCTGGGTTTTACATCACAATACTGACCTTTGGCGGGGTGCGGCACCGATCAACGCCTCAAACCATGGTATCTGGGTTACAGGAAGCGGCTGGCTTGTGCACCATTACTGGGAACATTTTCTATACAGCCGTGATACTGTCTTTCTATCGAAAATTGCATGGCCGGTATTAAAAGGGGCAGCACAATTTTATGCTGATTTTCTTGTACCTGATCCGAAAACAGGATGGCTGGTTTCATGTCCGTCAAATTCACCTGAAAACGGCGGCCTGGTTTCAGGACCTACGATGGATCATCAGATCATTAAAAGCCTTTTCAAAATTTGTATTGAAGCTTCAGAAATACTGAATAAGGATCAGAAATTTGCCGACACATTGAAAATACTGTTACCAAAGATAGCTCCTTATCAGATTGGCCGGTTTGGTCAGCTCCAGGAGTGGATGGAGGATATTGATGATCCGGACAATAAACACAGACATGTATCTCATTTATGGGGAGTATATCCCGGGCACGAGATTAACTGGCAGGATACACCTGAATTTATGGAAGCCGCAAAGCAATCATTGATTGCCAGGGGCGATGAGGGAGCAGGTTGGAGTCTGGCCTGGAAGATAAGCTTCTGGGCACGTTTCAGGGATGGCAATCATGCCTGGCAAATGGTTCAGACATTACTCAGACCCTTTGGCCAGTTCGGACCGGGGAAAAAAAGCAATGAATCATATCGCGGAGGTTCATATCCGAATCTTCTTGACGCCTGTCCTCCTTTCCAGATCGATGGTAATTTCGGAGGTGCCGCAGGTATAGTTGAGATGCTTATTCAAAGTCACCTTGGGAGTATAGATATACTTCCTGCTGTGCCGGATGAGATCCCTGAAGGACAGATCAGTGGAATCCGCGCCCATGGTGGTTTTGAACTTGATTTTGCCTGGTCAGATAGTAACCTTACTTCTGTCAGAGTTATCTCCAATGCCGGAATGCCTCTATCTATCAGATATGAGGATAAAATTTACATTTCCGAAACACGAAAGGGAGAGGTTCTTACATTTGATGGTAATTTGAAAAAGATATAACCGAAAAAAGCAATGAAACCTTCATCCCGCCTGAGGCGGGACAAAA
>DNOQ01000083.1 GCA_003501665.1 Bacteroidales bacterium
TTTAAAAGCTGGTGTATCTTTGTCATATCCGGGATAGAAATAAAATCTCATATTAAATACGAATGTCTGATACTCAGAAATATGTCGAAACTCCTCTGATGAAGCAGTACTATAGCGTCAAATCAAAACATCCTGACGCAATATTGCTTTTCAGGGTAGGTGATTTCTATGAGACATTCGGTGAAGATGCAATCAGAGCCTCTGATATTCTGGGAATTACACTTACACGCCGTGCAAACGGAGCAGCATCGTTTGTTGAACTGGCAGGTTTCCCTTACCATGCACTCGATACTTATCTCCCCAGGCTGGTAAGAGCAGGACAGAGGGTTGCAATATGTGAACAGCTTGAAGATCCGAAACTGGCAAAGAAAATAGTAAAAAGGGGAATTACGGAACTTATTACTCCGGGAGTTTCACTTAATGATAATGTTCTGAATCATAAGGAAAATAATTTTCTCGCGGCTGTTCACGCCGACAGGAAGATTGCAGGAGTTGCATTTCTTGATATATCAACCGGAGAGTTCCTTGCCACTGAAGGTTCACTTGAATATATTGACCAGATGCTGAATAATTTTCAACCCAAAGAGGTCCTTTATGAAAAGAAGAAAAAGGATCTCTTCCTGGAGAATTTCGGCACAAAGTTCTATACATATAAACTGGATGACTGGATTTTTACTCCGGAAGCTGCCAATGACAGACTGCTTAAACAATTTGAGACCAGTACACTTAAAGGATTCGGTGTTCAGAACATGACTTACGGTATAATAGCCGCAGGAGCTATACTATATTACCTTGATATAACCCGGCACGAGCAGCTTGGACATATTACCAGTCTTTCACGGATAGATGAGGATCGTTATGTATGGCTGGATAAGTTTACCATAAAGAACCTTGAGCTTTTTCATTCTCCATACGAAGGAGCCGGAACATTCATTGATGTTGTTGACAGGACGATCTCTCCGATGGGCGGACGACTTATGAAGAGATGGATTTCACTGCCGCTAAAGGATATTCAGCCAATTAACGAACGGCTTGACATTGTCGAGTACCTGGTTGAAAAGAGTACATTCAGAGATGAGATTATTTCTCTGATAAGACAGATAGGTGATCTTGAAAGGCTTCTTTCAAAAGTTGCCGTAAACAGGATCAATCCAAGGGAGGTTATTCAGTTGAAGAGAGCCCTGAAAGCCATTGATCCGCTGAAATCGCTGTGTTGTAACAGCAACTGTACTTCCCTTGCCCTGATCGGCGAACAGCTGAATCCATGTAAAACAGTGGCAGACAAGATAGAACACGACCTGAGCAGTGATCCTCCCTCACAGATAAACAGGGGAAACGTTATTGCTGAAGGAGTTTCGGCTGAACTTGATGAACTCCGCATAATCCTTTATAACGGCAAAGATTACCTTAACGGCCTTCAGAACAGGGAAAGTGTCCGTACCGGAATAACCTCGCTTAAAGTAAGTTATAACAACGTTTTCGGATATTATATTGAGGTGAGGAATACACATAAGGATAAAGTCCCGGCAGATTGGATCAGGAAACAAACACTTGTTAATGCCGAACGCTATATCACTGAGGAACTGAAAGAGTATGAAGAGAAGATATTGGGTGCTGAGGAAAAGATAATTAATCTTGAAACAAAAATTTTCAGCGATCTTATTCTCGGAATACTTGAATTTATTCCACCAATACAGCTTGATTCTGTTCTTGTTGCCCGGCTTGACTGTCTTCAGTCCTTTGCTGTTATATCAGCAGAAAATAATTATGCAAGGCCTGTTCTTGACGACTCCGGAAAGATAGAAATCGGTGACGGACGTCATCCGGTGATAGAAAAACAACTTCCGGCCGGAGAATATTATGTCCCTAATGACCTAACCCTTGACACAGAAGATCAGCAGATTATAATACTCACCGGGCCCAACATGTCAGGTAAATCTGCCCTGCTGCGTCAGACTGCACTGATTGTACTGATGGCCCAGACCGGCTGTTTTGTTCCGGCAAAGAGAGCAAAGATCGGTATGGTAGATAAAATATTTACAAGAGTCGGGGCATCTGATAATATAAGCCTGGGTGAATCAACCTTTATGGTTGAGATGAATGAAACGGCAAGTATTCTTAACAATCTGTCGGACAGAAGTCTGGTTCTTCTCGATGAAATAGGCAGGGGAACAAGTACATACGATGGTATTTCAATTGCATGGGCAATGGTTGAGTACCTCCATGAGAACAGGATGAGGGCAAAAACTTTGTTTGCCACACATTATCATGAACTAAATGAAATGGAAAACTCTTTTTCAAGAGTAAAAAACTACAGTGTATCCATCAAAGAGTTAAATAATAAGGTGATCTTCCTTCGTAAACTTAAACGGGGAGGGAGTGAACACAGTTTCGGGATCCATGTTGCAAAGATGGCCGGGATGCCTCGCAGTGTTGTAAACAGGGCTGATGAAATCCTGAAGGAACTGGAAAAAAGTGATCAGAAGCACGAGCTTTCCAAACCTGTTGCCGGGCTGGCCGCCCACAGAGAAGGACTGCAACTGAGCATTTTCCAGCTCGATGATCCTGTTCTGAAACAGATACGGGATGAGATTCTGGAGATCGATATTGATAATCTGACACCTGTTGAAGCTTTAAATAAGCTTTATAATATTAAAAAACTGCTTAAATAATCAGGAAAAATGAGTATATTGACAAAATACAAAACCTCCTGCTTATGACAACCACAAATTCCAGGAACAAAGTTAAGATTGCCGTTCTGGGAGCCGGACATGGAGGATTGGCCATGGCAGGTCACCTGGCTCTTATGGGACACAAAGTAAATCTCTATAACAGAGGCGAAGAGAGATTATGGGGAGTGAAGTCCTCAGGGACAGTAGAGATAACCGGAGAGGTGGAAGGTTTCGGTAAAATAAACCTGGCAACTACCTCGATGAAAGAAGCAATTGAGGGAGTTGAACTGATAATGGTTGTTGTGCCGGCCAACGGACATGGATGGATGGCAGAGCAGATGGCTCCGTATCTTTCAGATGGACAGATCATTATACTGCATCCGGGGCGTACTTTCGGGGCAATTGAATTTAAACAGGTACTTGTACGCGAAAAAGTGACAACTGATGTAATAATTGCTGAAGCTCAGACCTTTATTTATGCATCACGTGCCACCGGACCATCTCAGGTTCATATTTTCAGGATCAAACACTCAATACCTGTTGCCTCAATCAGGGCTCATCTTATTCCTAAAGTGATAGATAAATTACGTCAGTTCTATCCTCAGTTTGTTCCGGGAGACAATGTTTTTAAAACGAGTTTTGAAAACATAGGAAGCGTTTTTCATCCTGCTATATGTATACTTAATGCAGGATGGATAGAGCACGACGTTGATTTTCAGTTTTATCATGAGGGTGCAACACCGGGAGTGACAAAAATTCTGGAGAAGGTAGATGAAGAACGGGTCAAAGTAGCTGAAGCTATTGGTATCAGAGCAATCTCTGCAAGACAATGGTTATATATGGCATACAGTTCTGCGGGAACTACACTTTTTGAGGCGATGAGGAAGAACATAGGGTACAGAGGCATTTTAGCTCCCAGATCTCTGAGAGTCAGGTATATGGAGGAGGACATACCTTTCAGCCTGGTTCCTATTGCTTCAACAGGTAAAATGCTGAATGTCCCCACACCTACTATCGACTCTGTCATTCAGCTTGGATGTGCACTGAATGATACAGATTACTGGTTTAAAGGAAGGACAGTAGAAAACCTGGGTATTGCCGGAATGAGTGTGCGGGACCTGCGACTTCTTGCCATAGGCGAGACTGTCAAATAATCCGGGGTCATCACCGGAAATTGATTATCTGTCCCGCTGAATAATTATTTTTAATTTTAAAATCATAAAAATGAAAACAATCATTGGCGCTGCCATTGGCAGTTGTGTTCACGTTGGCGGATTGCATCATTTTCTTAAGCTTGCCGAGGCAGAAGGGTACAGGACAATATCATATGGCCCCGCGGTTTCCGTGAATAGAGTGGTAAAGATAATTAAGGAGGAGAAACCTGACATAATGGCAATAAGCTACCGGTTGACACCTGAGGCTGCTTCTGAACTTTTTGCCGAATTGAAACGGGAAATTTATAATGAAATATCAGGCAATATTAGAATGATATTCGGAGGAACTCCGCCTGCAGCTCAGTCAGCAGTTAATTCAGGACTCTTTGAACGGGTCTTTGACGGAACTGAACCTGTTGAGTCAATAAAACAGTATCTGAGAGGAGGTACGGGTATTAAGACGGAAGACTCACTGCCGGATAATCTTATTGAAAGGATCGGTCAGAAGTATCCATATCCTTTGCTGCGTCATCATTTTGGAAGGCCTTCATTACAGGAAACCATTGAAGGTGTGGTGAAAATAGCAGAATCGGGAGTGCTTGATGTGTTATCAATTGGTCCCGATCAGAATGCTCAGGAACACTTTTTTCATCCCGAAGAGATGGATAAGAGCCAGGATGGTGCGGGAGGAGTTCCTGTACGTAAGCCCGAAGACCTGGAAGCAATTTATAAAAGCACAAGATGCGGCAACTATCCGCTTGTAAGATGTTATGCAGGAACCCGTGATCTGTTGAAATGGGCTGAAATGAGCGTAAAAACAATAAACAATGCATGGGCGGCAATTCCCCTCTGCTGGTACAGTGTAATTGACGGACGGTCAGGTCGCCTTATATCTGATGCAATAAGAGAACATCAGGAAGTTATGAAATGGTATGCCGGGAAAAATATTCCTGTTGAAGTCAATGAATCCCATCAGTGGAGCCTCCGTGATGCCCATGATAGTCTTGCTGTAACAATGGCATTTCTTGCTGCTTACAATGCGAAAAAAATGGGAGTACGGCACTATGTATCACAATATATGTTCAATACACCCGCCGGCACATCGGCAGAAATGGATATAGCAAAAATGCTTGCTAAAAATGAGATGATCGAAGGACTATCTGATGGCTCTTTTACAGTATTCCGTGAAGTAAGAGCAGGGCTGGCTCATTTTTCACCCGACCCTTCTTTTGCCCAGGGACAGCTGGCAGCATCAGCAGTTATAAGCCTGGCCCTGAAACCTCATATCCTTCATGTTGTGGGATTCAGTGAAGGCGATCATGCCATTTTTCCTGATGAACTCATCCAGAGCTGTAATATCGCTCACGGAGTTCTGCACAACACTCTTTATGGTTTGCCCGATATGGCTGAAAACGCAAGGGTTATTCAAAGGAAAAATGAGCTGAAATCAGAAGCGAACATTTTACTTGATGAATTATACAACCGCGGGATTAAGAAGAGTGATGATCCATGGTCAGACCCTGATGTGATCTCAGATGCAATCAGAACAGGTCTTCTTGATACACCTCATTTCCAGGGAAATCCTCACCTGTGCGGGGAGATCACCACCAGGCTCATTGACGGAGCATGGTATGCAATTGACAGGGATACGGGAGAGAAGATTCCCGAAT
>DNOQ01000028.1 GCA_003501665.1 Bacteroidales bacterium
ACACATGTTTCTGAAGCCGCATACCAGGTGGCTGGTATATCAAAGAACCTGCTCGAACAGAAGGAATCGTTTGAAACTTATCTGGAAGTCACAAAACCATATTCAAACGACCCGGATATTAAGGCTTTCCTGGAAATCCTTGAACCGATCAAAAAAGTATATAAAGATCTGAGCACCAGCCTTACCCAGAAAAATATAATTGATATAACAAAAGCAATCGAAGGGATCAGGGCCCAGATCATAAAGTAATTCTCAAACCAAACAGATGACCGCAAAGAATCTGACTTTGCGGTCTTTTTTTGAACTGGCATTTTTATGAGGGAGTCAGTATTGTTGGCGTTGATTCATATTTTTGCCATAGTTTCAACGGTCAATCCGGCAGGAATAACATCACGGGGCAAAAAAATTCTGAGAAGCTATCTCCGGAGATATCTCAACCGGGAGCTTGAAGAAGAATACTATGCCCTTTTCGAAAATAATCTGGAATTTTATTCAAACGAACTTAAGAGTGTCGATAAGGCTGAACTGGCTGATGAAAATTCATTGATTTCTTTTCAGATAACCAATATCTGCCGCCAGATAAAAAAGGGATTATTCCTGGAGGAGAGAATGATCGTCTTCCTCCAGCTGTTAGAGTTTGCCTTTGAGGATGGCATGATCTCGGAGCAGGAAAAAACAATAGTTGATATTGTTGTAAAAACCTTTAATATTTCCCGGAAGGAATATGAAAATGCATCTGCATTTATTATCGGGAGGACATTTGATGACATTTCCACCGACTGTGTGCTCATAATTGAAAGTGATAATCCTGAACTCTCAGGAGCCTCGTTATATAAAAATTATGATCAGTGGCGGCATTTCAGGATCAAAGGATTCAAGGGACACTTAATCATCCTGTTTATTGAAAGTACCGAGACTCTTCTTCTCACCTACGATGGCCCCCTTACGCTTTATTTTAAAGGGCGCGATATAATTTCCTGCAGACCATATCTGCTTGAAAGAGGTGTTAATATTAAGGGACCCGGCATTGAACCTGTATATTATTCAAAAATCTTCAAACAATTTGTTTCGGGAAGGTTTTCGGAAAAGGTAGTATTTGAGGGACAAGATATTCAATTTGCATTTAAGAACTCGGATAACGGAGTTCAGAAAATGAATTTCGTGGTTGAATCCGGAAACCTGATAGGACTTATGGGAGGAAGCGGTGTGGGAAAGACGACCATGCTGAATCTCCTTCATGGTAAAATAAAACCTACAAGCGGTAATCTTTACATAAACGGATTTGATATACACGAGAATTCCGAAGAGATAAAAGGCCTTATAGGATATGTTCCGCAGGATGATATGCTCATAGAAGAACTGACCGTTTATCAGAATCTCTATTTCAATGCCCGTCTGTGCTTCGGTGATTATACCGAGGAACAGCTGAATGCAACAGTCGAAAAAGTACTTCAGGAGCTTGATCTTTATGAGATAAAAGATCTTCAGGTAGGCGATGTAATGAATAAAAAGGTGAGTGGAGGCCAGCGTAAAAGACTTAATATAGGGCTTGAACTCATGAGGGAACCGGTAGTCCTTTTTGTTGATGAGCCTACTTCCGGATTATCATCCTTCGATTCGGAAAAAGTAATGTTACTATTAAGAAAACAGGCTCTCCTCGGGAAACTGGTCTTTGCCATAATTCATCAGCCTTCATCCGATGTAATAAAGATGTTTGACAGGCTCTGGATCCTCGACAAGGGTGGGTATATGATATATGACGGAGACCCTGTTGAGGCACTGGTTTATTTCAAGACAGAAACATCGCAGGCTAATGCAGCCGAAAGTGAATGCCCGGGCTGTGGAAATATTGAAACGGACAATATTCTTCATATTGTTGAAGTCAAGGTAATTGACAATGATGGTAAACCCGGAAAGGAGAGACAGGTCAGCCCGGTGGAGTGGTATGACAAGTACCGGAAAAAAATGATGCCTTCATTTTCCGGAAAACCTGAAAAAATCCGGGTTACACCAAGCAATTTCAGAGTTCCCGATAAATCGGACCAGCTAAGGACGTTCATTAAAAGGAATATAACCCGGAAGCTTGCCGACAGGCAATATATGACGATCAACCTCCTTGAGGCTCCTCTGCTTGCGCTTATTCTTGGTTATATCTCAAAGTATAGTGCAGAGGGAACCTATCTTTTCTCGGATAATATAAATTATCCCGTTTTCCTTTTTATGTCGATTATCGTGGCCATTTTTATAGGGCTTACGGTTAGCGCTGAAGAGATTTTCAGGGACAGGAAGATTCTTGAAAGGGAAAAATTCCTCAATCTGAGCCGGTTCAGTTACCTTTTCTCAAAGATAAATTTTCTTTTTGTCCTTTCGGCAATACAGACACTTTCATTTGTCCTTGTGGCAAACACCATTCTCGAAGTGAAGGGAATGTTGTTACGTCACTGGCTGATATTGTTCACGACGGCATGTTTCGGGAATCTGCTCGGGCTTAATATTTCTGCAGGCATGAGATCAGCAATAAGTATTTATATTCTGATTCCGTTGCTGCTTGTTCCGCAGCTTCTTCTCGGGGGTGCAATGATTCAGTTTGACGACCTGCATAAAGCTTTCAGCAGAAAGATATATGTTCCCGTGATAGGTGATGTAATGACAACCCGGTGGGCCTATGAAGCAATTACCGTGGAACAGTTCAAAAATAACAGGTATGAAAAACCTTTTTTTGAATATGATATGGCTGTAAGCCAGAACAGCTGGAAGGCATCATTCCTGATACCCAGGCTCAGGGTTAAAGTTCAGGAATGTATGAAGGCCGGTAAGAATCCCGAATACAGGGAATACATCGAAAATAATTTTAAAAAAATCAACTATCATGTAAATGAACAGTCGGTGTCGACAGGAATTAATCCTGGCGAATGGATCAGCAGTATTAATTATGAAAAATTCAATAATGTTGCAGGTAATTACCTTCTTTCATATCTGGATAGTTTAAGTATAACTTTCAGGGCTGCAGAGCGGAGGTTATCACTTCAGCTCGATTCAGTTAAAAGATTGATGGAGAACCAGATGGGAAGAGAAAAGTTTGTTAAGTTACTTGAAGATAATCATAATGAAAGGCTTGCTGAATTTGTACTCAACCGGCGAAGTACCCGGAAGATATATGAGGCTGAAAATAAATTCATCCAGAAAGCCGATCCTGTTCTGATGCCACCCGGATCAAAATATGGCAGAGCTCATTTCTATGCACCTTATAAGCAATTGGGGACTATTAAAATAGGCACACTGGCCTTTAATATGGGAATTGTATGGATTATGATAATATGCCTGTTCGGTACTCTGTACTATAATATCCTTAAACGGTTCATTATATGGCTTGAGAAGCTTAAACTGCCATTATGGAGAAAATTCGGGAGAGAGCTTCTTCAGATTTAGCAGAAGATTAATTCTGGTTGCTGGGTGCTGGGTGCTGATTGCATGATAAACTAAAGATATTATGGTCTGGGTTCATCCTAAAAAAAATCTGGGTCAGCATTTTCTCCGTGACAGGGGAATTGCTCATAAAGTAGCTTTGTCACTGACCGGGACGGGATACGGATCTGTTCTTGAGATCGGGCCGGGGACCGGGATACTGACGGAATTTCTTCTGGAAAGGAATTTCGCTGACTTGAAAGTGATAGAAATTGATAACGAATCGGTTCATTTCCTTAAAGAAAAATACCCCGCTCTGAGGGAGATAATAAGGGGCGATTTCCTTAAGATGAATATAGGAGAATATTTTGATGGTAATATTTGTATTGCCGGGAATTTCCCGTACAATATCTCATCGCAGATCCTGTTTAAGGTACTGGAAAACAGGGATAAGATCGTTGAGGTTTGCGGGATGTTCCAGAAGGAAGTTGCAGAAAGGATATGTTCACCACCCGGATCGCGGGCTTATGGCATTCTGAGCGTATTTCTTCAGGCATTTTACAATGCGGAATATCTTTTTACAGTACCGGAACATGTTTTTTCACCTCCGCCGAAAGTAAAATCGGGTGTTGTCCGGCTTACAAGGAATGCAACAAAAGATTTAGGTGTTGATGAGGATCTCTTTACCAGGGTGGTAAAGGCAGGATTTGCCCAGAGGCGCAAAAAGTTGAGGAACTCCATACGATCGGCATTTAAACTTCAGCACGAAAATTGTGAATATTTCAATTTAAGACCTGAGCAGTTATCAGTCGGGATGTTTATCGATCTGACGAACTGGATTGAAAAGAACAGGATCTAGCTGAAAGAGTATCCTATAGCATCTACCGGATTCATCCTTGCGGCGGCATACGCGGGAGCATAACCTGCCACTATCCCTATTACCCCCGAAATGGTAAGAGCAAGCACAGTATTGGAAAATGTCAGATGCATATTCAGCTCGTAAATATAATTTATCCCTATTGTCCCTGTGAAAATAAGAATTACTCCGAGAATACCACCGACAACAGAGAGCAGTACCGATTCGGCAAGGAACTGCTGAAGGATAAATGAACGTTTGGCACCCAGTGCTTTCTGGATACCGATCATATTTGTCCGTTCCCTTACCGATACGAACATGATGTTTGCAATCCCGAAACCTCCCACGAGTATGGAAAATCCACCTATCACCCAGCCGCCTATGTTTATACCCGTAAAAACTGCATCAAATCCTTTTGACAGCATTGTTGGCGTGTTAACTGAAAAGTTTTCCGGTTCAACAGGTTTTAGTCTCCTCGCGGCCCTGAGTATCATGGTAACCTCATCTGAAAGTTCCTGTACCGAAATGTCAGGCTTTGCCTTTGCTATAAGCTGTGTATCGATAAATCTGTTCCTGAGATTAATGAAATTCCTGCCGAAATTCAAAGGGATGATGGTAAGCTGGTCGATATTGTTTAAACTTATGCCTCCTTCTCCTTCTTTCTTTATGACACCTATGACTCTCACTTTTCGTCCCGCAACCTTGATCTCTTTGTCAAGAGGATTTTCCTTGTCAAATAATCTTTCAGCAATTTCTGCTCCCAGTACAGCCACATTACTGCCGCTTGTATATTCAAAAGGAGAAAAGTATCTTCCTTTACCGATCTCAAATGTCACCACATTTTCAAGATTATCGGTAACTGCACCCACAGGTACTCCGCTGGCAACGTTATTTTTATAGGTTAAGGTTGTCGATTGTGCTACAATAAGTGAAAGTGCTTCGATTTTTGTCGACTTGTTTGAAAGAGCCTGATAATCATTAACCGAAACGGATGGCCACTTTATTATATCCCACCATTTTAGATTCGGATCAAACGACCAGGGAAATTTCTGAACGTATACTACATTGCTTCCCATGGAATTAATACTGTCGCGTATCGATTTTTCCAACCAGTCGAGAACCGTAAAAACCGAAATAATCGAAAATATCCCGATCGTGATCCCGAAAAGAGAAAGAAATGTCCTTAACTTATTAATTGTTACTGAATTAAATGCAAGAATAATACTCTCCCTCAGAAGCTTTAAGAATTTCATCCGGTATATCCGCATTGGTTTGGGAACCAAAGATAAGAAAAATCACATTTCATGAATAAAAATATCCTTTTACGTAACTCTGCTGATAATCATAATTATAAAATATATTGAGGATTATAAAAAAATATCTATTTTTATTGGCCCGCTAAAAACGTTTTCCGGCAATCATAATAATCATCAGATGAGTGAAAAGAAAATAAAAAGTGCATTGATTTCCGTATATCATAAGGAAGGTCTGAATGAAATAATCAGATTACTTAATAATTTGAAGATCAGAATATTTTCAACAGGCGGGACTTTTAACCATATTGATCAGATGGGAATAGCTGCAGAAAAGGTGGAGGATCTGACAACTTTTCCATCCATTCTCGGAGGCAGGGTCAAGACTCTTCATCCTTCGGTATTCGGAGGCATACTTGCAAGGAGGGAAAACACCGGCGACATGGAACAGGTTGCAAAATACAAAATTCCTGAAATAGATCTTGTCATCGTTGATCTTTATCCTTTTGAACAAACGGTAAAAAGCACTTCCGATGAGGAAGAGATTATTGAGAAGATCGATATAGGCGGCATTTCACTCATCAGGGCTGCGGCAAAGAACTATAACGATGTTCTGATAATATCATCCCGCGATCAGTATCAGAAACTGCTTGAACTCCTGAGAGAGAAAAAAGGATTTACGTCTCTCAATGAAAGACGCCGTTTTGCAGCAGAAGCTTTTATGATATCATCACATTACGATACGGAGATCTTCAAATATTTTAACAATACCGAAGGAATACCTGTTTTCAGGGAAAGTATAAATAATTACAAGCAGTTACGGTATGGTGAGAATCCTCATCAGAAAGGTATTTTTTATGGGGATATGGAGCACCTTTTTGATAAATTGAACGGTAAGGAGATATCTTATAATAATCTGCTCGATATTGAATCTGCAGTAAGCCTGATCGACGAATTCAAAGAAACCACGGTTGTCATCGTTAAGCATAATAATGCCTGTGGTGCTGCTTCAAGGGATAATCTCAGGGATTCCTGGGCCGATGCGCTGGCATGCGATCCTGTATCTGCTTACGGAGGAATAATTGCTGCCAATGTGATTGTTGATGAAATTTCGGCAGCTGAGATAGACAGGATATTTTTTGAAGTGATAATTGCACCTGATTATACTGAATCTGCATTTGAGATACTGAAGCAGAAGAAAAACAGGATAATATTGAGAAGAAAGGCTTCATTGAACATCCTGTATAACCACAGGTCTCTGCTTAACGGGGTACTCTGGCAGGAGCGAGACAACAGTACCCAGACGGCTGATGACATGAAACCTGTTACACCAAGAGTTCCTGATGCATCTGAGATGTCCGATCTGGTTTTTGCCAATATTATTGTAAAACACAGTAAATCAAATGCCATTGTTCTGGCTAAGAACAGGCAGCTTTGTGCAAGCGGTATCGGTCAGACCTCGAGAGTTGATGCATTGAAGCAGGCTATTGAGAAGGCACGTTTGTTCGGCTTTGAACTGAAAGGATCTGTAATGGCTTCAGATGCCTTTTTCCCGTTTCCCGATTGTGTAGAGATTGCCCACAAGGCAGGTGTAACAGCTGTTGTTCAGCCGGGGGGATCGGTACGGGATAATGATTCAACAGATTATTGTTCTTCACACGGAATGGCAATGGTATTTACAGGAATAAGACATTTTAAACACTGAATATAATATATGGGACTATTTTCATTTTTATCGCAGGAAATTGCTATCGACTTAGGGACAGCCAATACTATAATCATAAACAATGATAAGATCGTTGTTGATGAGCCATCAATAGTTGCAATTGACAAATCGACGGGAAAGCTGATAGCAATAGGTGAAGCGGCCAGGCAGATGCATGGGAAAACACACGAGAATATCAAGACGATAAGACCTTTGCGCGACGGGGTGATAGCTGATTTCAATGCAGCTGAACTGATGATAAGGGGTATGATCAAGATGATCAATAAAGGACCGAAACTCTTTTCGCCGTCTTTAAAGATGGTAATTTGCATCCCTTCGGGAAGTACCGAGGTTGAGATAAGGGCAGTCCGTGACTCTTCGGAACATGCAGGGGGAAGGGATGTGTATATGATATACGAACCTATGGCTGCGGCCATAGGGATCGGTATTGATGTTGAAGCACCCGAAGGTTCCATGATAATTGATATCGGAGGAGGTACAACCGAAATCGCAGTCATAGCCCTGGGAGGAATAGTCTGCAATAAGTCGATAAGAATAGCAGGAGATGGTTTTACCTCCGATATTCAGGCATATATGAGGCATCAGCATAATATCAAGATTGGTGAAACAACTGCCGAGGAAATCAAAATAAAAGTTGGCGCCGCTCTTCCCGATATAGATAATCCGCCTCCCGATTATATAGTGAGAGGACCAAATATTATGACGGCACTTCCTGTTGAGATACCTGTATCATACCAGGAAATAGCTTATTGTCTCGATAAATCTCTTACAAAAGTGGAAGCTGCTCTGCTGAGTGTTCTGGAACAAACTCCACCTGAACTTTATGCAGATATTGTAAATAAAGGAATTTATATGGTTGGGGGAGGCGCCCTGCTCAGAGGTCTTGACAGAAGACTCGCCGATAAGATCAATATAAATTTCAATGTTGTTGAAGATGCTCTTCATTCGGTAGCCCGTGGTACAGGCGTTGCTCTGAAAAATGTTGAGAAATATCCTTTTCTGATGAGATAATAAGGCGTTGTGAATGAGAAATCTCCTCAATTTTATTGCGAGATATAATAACGTAATAATCTTTCTGATCCTTGAAGGAATAGCATTTTCATTAATTACTTCAGAGAACAGTTACCATAATACCAGATTCATCAAAGGCATAAGGGGGATTACTGCGGTAATTGATAAATCTGTCAGCAGGACAACCTCTTATTTCCGGTTACGTGAAACTGAAGAGAGACTGGCAAAGGAGAATATCATTCTGAGAAACATGCTGGGAAAGATTGAAAAAGAAGAGAATACACTTTTTTTTTCATTAACCGATTCAGTATATAAGCAAAAGTATATATGGTCAGTTGCAGAAGTCGTTAATAATTCTGTAAACCGCCAGAAGAACTTTTTCACCCTCAACAAAGGATATAATCAGAATCTTGCCGCGGATATGGCTGTTATATCTGATGATGGCGTTGCAGGCGTTATAGTAGGATGTTCTTCAAACTATTCGGTGGCAATGTCGCTTCTTAACATCGATTTCAGGCTGAGCGCAAGGATAAAATCAAACGGTTACTTTGGTTCATTGAACTGGGACGGAAAGGATTATAAACATGCTGTCCTTACCGAAATACCTCAGCATGTTAATTTAATTGCAGGAGACACGGTAGAGACAACCGGGTACTCGGCTGTTTTTCCGGAAGGAATAATGGTTGGGATTATAAGTGATATTGAGAAGTCGGGCAGCGATTTCTACAGGATTTCGGTATTGTTGAAGGCTGATTTTAAAAAGCTTAACTACGTAAGTGTGATAGCCAACCTTCAGAAAGCCGAACAACAGAATCTTGAAAAACAATTCCAATGATTAACAGGATCTTAAGATATTCCCTGATCTTTGTTCTGCTGATAATTCTCCAGCTTTTCCTGTTCAGCAATATACAATTCAGCGGGTATGTGAATCCGTTTGTTTATGTCATGTTTATTATGCTGCTTCCTTTCGAAATTCCATCATGGTTACTGTTGATAATCTCTTTTTTAACGGGAATGGTAGTTGATATTTTTACAGGAACTCCCGGTATGCATGCAGCAGCTACTGTTATGGCCGGATTCAGCCGTCCGTTTGTATTAAGATTGATAGCGCCAAGAGATGGATATGAAGCATCTTCCGAACCATCGTTACTGGTTTACGGATTCAGATGGTTCTTCCTGTATTCCCTGTTTATTGTTTTCAATCATCATTTTATTCTGTTTTATGTTGAAGTGTTCCGCCTCGCGGATTTTTTCAATACATTTCTAAGAGTTCTGCTCAGCACTTGCTTTTCTGTGATCTTCATCATGCTTCTTGAATTTATGAGAAGGGGGAAATAAGAAATTCTTATGAAAGATTTATTTGCAACACGGAAATATTTTATCATAGTAATGATTGTTATTTCATCGGTTGCTCTCCTTGTAAGACTTTTCATAATTCAGGTGGTTGAAGATACATACAGGTTATCTGCTGAAAATAATGTCCTGAGATATGTCACACAATATCCGGCACGTGGATTGATCTTTGACAGGAACGGAAAACTGATAGTCTTCAATCAGGCTGCATACGATCTTATGGTAATTCCTTCGCAGACAACTAAAATGGATACTTCACTTTTTTGTGATGCTCTGGAAATAACAACAGGATTTTTCAGGGATAGAATGAAGGCAGCCAGAAGCTATTCAGGGAGAGCTCCGTCAATATTCCTCAAACAGATATCAGCAGAATCGTATGCAAGGTTCCAGGAAAAGATCTTCATGTTCCCCGGATTTTATGTACAGGCAAGAACACTCAGAAAATATTCCAGACCTGTTGGTGCTCATATCCTGGGGTATGTAAGCGAGGTTGATGAGGCACAGATAAAAAAAGACCCATATTATAAGGCTGGTGATTATATCGGGAAACTCGGTATTGAAGAGGCATACGAAAAAGAACTCAGAGGGACAAAAGGGGTGAAAATATTCCTTGTGGATGTTTACAGCCGTGTTAAAGGATCTTATGCTGAAGGTATTATGGACACGCTGGCTGTACAGGGTACTGATATTATATCTGGTATCGATCTCGACCTTCAGGAATACGGCGAAAGGCTGATGGAGCATAAAACAGGGAGCATCGTGGCTATTGACCCATCTACCGGGGAGATCCTTACTCTTGTATCATCACCCTGTTATGACCCGGAGCTGCTTGTGGGAAGAGTCCGTTCAGAAAATTTTATAAAACTTTCAGCCGATACATTACTTCCTCTTTTTAACAGGGCATTCATGGCATCATATCCCCCGGGTTCGACATTCAAACCTGTAAACGGACTTATTGCCCTCCAGGAAAATGTGATCATCCCTTCGACAAAATTCGGATGCAGTAAAGGGTATCTTTTTGTCGGCTGTCATACACACGCATCCCCACTCGATCTCAAAGGAGCAGTCATGAATTCATGCAATGCATATTTCTGCCAGACCTACAGGAAAATACTTGAAAATCCTGCCTATTCCACGATCTCTGAAGCTTATGAAAAGTGGAGGTCATATCTTACTCAGTTTGGTTTCGGTAAAAAGCTGGAGACTGAATTTGTCAATGAGTTATCGGGTCTGATACCTCCATCAACATATTTCGACAGATATCATGGCGTAAACAGATGGAAAGCACTGACAGTGATTTCGCTGGCCATCGGCCAGGGTGAAATTGGCACTACTCCCCTTCAGATGGCAAATATGACTGCAGCAATAGCCAACCGGGGATACTACTATACACCTCATATTGTCAAATCGCTTGGTAATGGTTCAGGAATTGACCAGCGGTTTACAATAAAACATGAGATCGGAATCGATTCAGCAAATTTCGAAGAGATAATTCTTGGAATGGAAGCGGCAGTTAACGGAGGGGCAGGCGCCACAGCCAGAATAGCAGCCGTGCAGGATATTATAGTATGCGGAAAGACAGGAACTGCCCAGAATCCTCATGGGGATGACCATTCAGTTTTTATTGCATTCGCGCCAAAGGACGATCCGAAAATTGCAATTGCAGTGTATGTTGAAAATTCAGGATTCGGAGCCACATACGCCGCTCCCGTGGCAAGCCTGATGATAGAAAAATATTTGAAAGGTAATATCTCAACTGCAAGCAGATGGAAAGAACAGAGAATTCTGGATTTAAATCTTATTGAAAGGAGGGCACGCAGTGAGACGCAGCGTTAATATCTGGACCCGGATAGACAAGCTTACCATTATTATTTTTTCCGTGATGGTAATTATGGGCTGGTTCAACATTTATGCTGCTGTATATAATGAAGAACATAAGGAGATCCTCGACTTCTCACAACGCTACGGTAAACAGTTTATATGGATACTGGCCTCATTTATACTGGCAATAATCGTTGTGATTATTGATACCAGATTTTATCTTTTCTTTTCATGGGCTGTCTACGGTGTGTTGATATTCCTGCTTATCCTGGTCCTTTTTATAGGTAAGGAGGTAAATGGTGCAAGATCCTGGTTTGAGTTCGGATCACTAAGCCTTCAGCCTTCAGAATTTGCAAAGTTTGCAACTGCCCTTGCACTCGCAAGTTACCTGAATGACCACAGACAGGAGCTTACAAAATTAAGAAGCATTTTACCTGCAGTCGGAATCATTCTGTTACCGGCCCTGCTTACCTCAAGGCAGCCTGATATGGGCTCAACAATTGTATTCTTTTCATTTTTTATTGTGCTTTTCAGGGAGGGTATGAGCCCCTATGTATTTGTTTCCGGATTACTGGCAATAATACTGTTCTTTCTTACACTTTTGATTGATAATGTCATACTGGAAACTGGCCTTGTAGTTGTGGCATTTTTCCTTACCTGGTTTGTGACGAAAAAGATCAGATTATCACTCTCGGGTATAGGGATAATACTGCTTACAGGAGGATTATTATTTCTCCTCGATCATTTTGTACTTGAATCGCTCGGTTACGAGAATATAATAATTGTTACACTGATACTTGCAGGATTAACCTTTACATATTACATCTATCAGAAAAAAGCATTCGGCATACTCGTTATTTATCTTTTCCTTATTGGCAGTGTATTGTATATCAATACTGTTGATATGGCATTCAATACTCTTCTAAAGCCTCACCAGAGAGAAAGAGTGGAGATTATGCTCGGATTCAAATCTGATCCCCATGGAACGGGTTATAACCTTAATCAGTCGCTTATTTCTGTTGGATCGGGAGGATTCGGAGGAAAGGGTTATCTTCAGGGGACACAGACCAAGTTCAAATTTGTGCCGGCACAGAGTACCGACTTTATATTTTGCACGGTAGGTGAGGAGTGGGGTTTTATCGGATCGTTAGTAATTGTGGGATTGTATCTGTTCCTGTTCCTGAGACTCATTAAACTTGCAGAACGACAACGTTCTGTTTTCTCGAGGATATACGGTTATGGTGTTGTATCAGTGTTGTTCACTCATTTCTTCATAAACATCGGAATGACTATCGGACTTGTCCCGGTAATTGGCATCCCGCTTCCATTCTTCAGCTATGGAGGAAGTTCGCTGTGGGGATTTACGATCCTGCTGTTTATTTTTCTCAGGCTCGATGCAAGCCGTACCGAATATCTGATATGATCAGAACGGAATTGTAATCCTGTGTGATATTTCTATTCCGAAATCCTTTTCCACATAATCGATAAGCTGCGGAAAGAATTCCATAAAATCATCCTGCAGTGTATAATAGTTTTTCTTGAGCGCCCTCATGGCAAATCTGGTCTCATTGGGTAATGTTGTATTCCTGCTGAGTGTCCTGAGTACACGCTTGATGCCATTTCTGGTCTGATATGTCTCAATCCAGTTGTTGATAATGAAAAATGGCATCATCTCTTTTACTTTTTCGGGAAGTATATCATAATTGCTGACAAGAGCCCTGTAGAAATTATATGTAACACTCTCAAGCGGTCTCCGGGAAAAGAAATTCCACTCCTTTGTGAGATAATGATCATAAATAATATCAGTTACGACCCCGGCATATTTATGATATTTTCTCGAAAAATGTATTTTACTCCTGTGAACAACAGGATGACGATCGGTAAACATATCAATATGCCTGTGAAGAATAATGCCCTTCCTGATCAGATCGGGATAATTAAGATAATCCTTTCCCTTTACATAATCACCGATATAATTCCCGATGATTATTTTATCAGAATCACCCGACAGGTATATGTGGGCAAGTACATTCATACAGAATTATAATAGTACAAAGAATTTATTATATAAATCATTACAAAACAGAATTTATTGATAGTAAACACAACGTGTAATTTTTAAATGCAAATAGTATTGTAATACAGACAATTAATATGTGGAAACCGTGTTTAAAAAAATAATTTAAACTTTCGTTAATCCGGTATGCAAATTATACATTTGTTGATTCATTTTAAAGTGAAAATCAATACTGTCAATAAATAGCTGAAAAAAACAGAATTTTATGGCCAGAAAAAATATAGTTATCATTGGTGCTGCAGGAAGGGATTTCCATAATTTCAATATCTGCTTCAGGGATAATGAGAATTTTAATGTTGTTGCATTTACTGCTGCACAGATACCTGATATTGACGGGAGAAAATATCCTGCCGGGCTGGCAGGGAAGTTATATCCCCGTGGAATACCGGTATTTCCCGAAAATAATTTACCTGAAATCATCAGGAAATATAAGGTTGATGACTGTATATTTTCCTACAGCGATATTACTTATCAGAAAGTTATGTCGGCAGGTGCCATCGTTAATTCCGCGGGAGCAAATTTCGTATTGCTGGGTCCTTCGGCAACAATGATTAAAAGTACAAAACCGGTCATTGCCGTGGGGGCCGTAAGGACAGGTTGCGGAAAGAGCCAGACTTCAAGGAAGGTGATAGAGATACTGATGAAAAAAGGATTGAAAGTGGTTGCAGTACGACATCCCATGCCTTATGGAAAGCTCAGCGAACAGAAAGTCCAGCGTTTTGCCGTTCTGAACGATCTTGCAAAACATAAATGCACCATTGAGGAGATGGAAGAATATGAGCCTCATGTTGTAAGGGGTAATGTCATTTATGCCGGGGTTGATTATGAAGCTATACTCCGGCAGGCTGAAAAGGATAAGGATGGTTGCGATGTTATTGTCTGGGACGGTGGAAATAATGATTTCCCGTTTTACCGTCCTGATCTTATGATAACCGTTACAGATCCCCACCGGGCGGGACATGAGCTGAGATATTACCCTGGTGAAGTGACACTTCGTCTGGCTGATGTTGTTATAATCAATAAAATTGACAGTGCCGGACCTGATGATATCAATATTGTCAGGGAGAATATCAGCAGGGTAAATCCAAAGGCATTGGTTATCGATGCAGCCTCGCCGATAAGAGTTGATGACCCTTCAGTAATAAGAGGGAAAAAGGTACTTGTTGTTGAAGACGGACCGACTCTTACACACGGTGAGATGAAGATTGGTGCAGGGATAATGGCTGCCCGTAAATATGGCGCCGCTGAAATAGTGGATCCCAGGCCGTTCATTAAAGGTAAACTAAAAGATACTTTCAGATTATACCCGGATATCGGAACTCTTCTGCCGGCAATGGGTTATGGCCGGCAGCAGCTGAGTGACCTTGAAAAAACTATCAATAATACGAAATGCGACAGTGTTGTAATAGCCACACCCATTGATCTGAACAGGATAATTCATATTAATAAACCGGGAACCAGGGTATATTATGATCTGCAGGAGATTGGTGATCCGACATTGTCACAGATACTTGATGAATTTGTGGTAAAATACAAACTCCGGAAAAAATAATCGTGCTATACCTTTAATATTATTGTTGTTTCCGGGCTTTATTCTGTACCGCCTTTCTTAACGTCTTACCCTTGCATTTCCCTTCCAGATACTCCAGACCTGTTCCTCGTCGGCAGGCTGTCCGTAATCAGTAATTGATGTAGTGGCGAGTGCTCCGGTTGCCCATCCGAACTGGATCCATTTTTCCGGACCCCAGCCTTTAAGTATTGCATAGAGCAAACCGCCGACAAAACCATCACCGCCACCTATTCTGTCAAGTACATTTATCTCGCGGGGCTCAACAACATGCCAGTTGTCGCCTTCAAGCATTATCGCTCCCCACAGGTGTTCATTCGTGCTTACGACCTGCCGGAGGGTGGTTGCAAAAACGGATGCATCCGGATATGCTTTCCTTACCCTGCCTATCATTTCCTTAAAGCTTCCTATCTTTGTGGCAAGATCTTTCCCTCCTTCTTCGGGACCCTCTATGCCCAGGCAAAGCTGGAAATCTTCTTCATTACCCACAAGGATATCTGCAAGTCCGGCAATTTCGGCGAATATCGAGGAAAGTTCCTTTTCCCTGTTCTTCCAGAATGATGCACGGTAATTAAGATCGAATGATATCCTGGTACCGTATTTCTTTGCAGCTCTTGCAAGCTCAAGGCAGAAATTGCTTGTTTCAGGTGAAAGTGCTCCGATAAGTCCAGATAAATGAAGTATTTGTACACCTTCCTTTTCAAATAATCTTACCAGATCGAAATCCTTTACATTAAGGGTCCTGCCTATTTCACCGGCCCGGTCATTCTGAACTCTCGGCCCTCTTGAACCATAACCGCTGTCGGCTATATTGAACTGATGACGGTAACCCCAGGGCCCTCCCTGTTCAACTTCAACCCCTTCATATGCCATGTGCCTGCCTGCAAGATTATCTTTAATGAACCGTGCGATGGGACTCTCCTTAACAAAAGTTGTGAGTACCTTTACCGGCAGACCCAGGAACGATGATACACTTGCAACATTTGTTTCAGCGCTTGTGGCCTGCATGTGAAATGTATCACTGCAATGAACAGGCTGACCGTTAAGCGGAGTTATCCGGACACCCATACTGGTAGGCACTACCAGTGACCATGTACAATCTTTTTTTAATTCAATCTTCATAACAGTTCTAAGTTAAAGTATTATTTAAGTCTTTTCCGTAGCTCTTTCCCTGCTTCCTCGTATCCCGGTTTATTCAGCAGGGCGAACATGTTTTTCTTGTAAGCCTCCACTCCGGGCTGATCGAAAGGATTTACATCAAGAATGTAACCACTTACAGCACAGGCCATTTCGAAGAAATAGACAAGCTGTCCCAGAAAAAATTCATTCAGTTCGGGAATATTTATTTGAATAACAGGAACTTTCCCATCGTTATGAGCCAGAATCGTCCCGGTTTCAGCACAATGGTTCACCTCAGAGAGCCTTCTGCCTGCAAGATAATTAAGCTGATCAGAATCATCTTTTTCAGATGGTATCGTTACACGCTTACCCGTATTTGCTACAGAAAGAATGGTTTCGAAGATAATACGCTGTCCTTCCTGAATATATTGTCCCACAGAATGAAGGTCGGTGGTGAAATCCACCGATGCCGGGAAAATGCCTTTTCCTTCTTTTCCTTCACTTTCCCCGAAGAGTTGTTTCCACCATTCCGAGAAATAATGAAGTTTTGGGGTGAATCCGACAAGTATTTCCACGGGTCTTCCTGTCTGAAGGATCAGATTTCGCGCTGCAGCATACATAAGGGAAGGATTGCTAACAACATCCCTGTTTCTTCTTGTGATAAGCTCCATTGCAGTTGCTCCTTTAACCATTGCCCTGATATCTATTCCTGCTACAGCTATCGGCAGAAGTCCTACCGGAGAGAGTACTGAATATCTTCCTCCTATATTATCGGGTATATCAAATGTTTCATAACCGTTCAGCTCTGCCAGCGATCTGAGGGCACCTTTTGAGCTGTCGGTAATGGCGATTATCCTGTCGGCAGCTTTTATTTTACCCACTTTCCTTTCGAGATGGTCTTTAAGGATCCGGAAGGCAATGGCAGGTTCAGTGGTTGTCCCCGATTTGGAAATAACTATTATTGAATAATCACTTACATCCAGTATCTCGAGCAGGTCGGACAAATATTCTTCACAGATATTTTGTCCGGCAAAGAGGATCTCATGATGCTTCGTTTTCAGCTGAGGGGCGAAGGAGTGGGAGAGTGCCCCGATCACTGCTTTTGCCCCGAGATATGAGCCTCCTATGCCTATTACAACAGTGGTATCTGATACAGATCTCAGATGTTTTGCTGTCTTTTCTATCCGGTCGAGCCGGGAACGGATATCCTCCGGCAATGATAGCCAACCCAGAAAATCGTTACCCGCTCCGGTACCTTCATTAAGCGAATCGAGATGCCTCAGCGACTGCTGGGCAAGTGCTATTGTCTCTTCAATGGCAATGAAATCTGCTGAATTGTTAAGGTTGATGGTAATTTTTTTTTCCATGTAAACAGGATTTATAACTTGTAAGTGCTCTCCTGCAAAGGTAAAAAAAAACCGCCGGGGTGATCCCCTGACGGCTGTTATAATGTTGTAATATATATTGAGAAGGAAGTTACCTTTTACGGATTCCTCCTGCACTTGAAGAATGGGCATTGACATGTTCAGGATCGCCCTTGTAGTTGATATTTCCAGCACTTGAAGCTCTCGCAACAAGCTTTTCTGTAACATATATATCAGCCCCGCCGGCGCTGGACACTGAAACATCAGCCTCCTTTACCCTGAGATTATAGGCATTCAGATCACCCGCACTGTTCAGATCAGCCTCCAGCTTCTCAGCTTCACCCATAAGCGTAACATCACCAGAACTGCTTATGTTGGCCTTAATATTCCCGGCGTACACTTCAAGTTTTATGTCTCCCGCACTGCTTGCATTGATCTTTAGATTATCAGTCTCAACAGGGGATTCTCCTATAATATCTCCTGCACTTGATGTACTGACACTGTTAATCTCTTTCAGTGTGACATGAACTTTTTTCATTTTCGCGTCGCGTATGTTGACATCAATATAAATATTGAGAATCCCGTTCTCAACCTCAGTAATAATATATTCATGCAGATTTTCATCGGCTTCCACAACCAGGTTCAGATTTTTGCCCTGTGTAAGGTAAACATCTATACCGGTACTTACCCGAACTCCGTAAGCCTCCAAAGGGGTTCTTTCTCCTGAGACTATTTTACCGTTGCCATATACTGTCTTACGGAACTGGGCGTCAGCACAGGCCGTTATGGCCATGCAGAATACAATTAACGATATTTCCTTCAGAGCTTTCATAACCTTCCTTGTTTGATTTCCTGATTAATTACAGATTAAAGACATAAACAATTATTAATTGCTGCATACAATTCAAAAAAAATGATGAGTAAGTTGTTACTGCAGGACATAAGGTAGCCCGTGATCATTATAATACCATTCCTGACTTCAGTGATCATTTGATGAAGTAATATTTTGTAACTTTAAAAAAAAATAGCCTTGAAAAAAGTTCTTATTCTGCTGCTGGCAGTCATTATCATCCCCGGATGCAGATCGCGGAAACCGGAGAAGGCCGAAAATATTCCTGCATCCGGTACCGAAAAGAGTATTTCGGGAAAATTCACAATCAGCGGTGCTTATGCTCTGTCCTCAATGGTAAGGAAAATGGCCGACGATTTTATGAAAATTCATGAGGATGTTAAAATTGAGATCCTTGAAACTGGTACCGGACAGGGTATTGTTGATCTGATTGACGGGAAAGCGGATATTGCAATGATCTCCCGTCCTCTTCTGGATGATGAGAAAGAGGCTGATATATGGGTAATGCCGGTTGCAAAAGACGGGGTTGCCATAATTATAAACGATAAAAATCCATATCTGCCAAGGCTTATGAAACAGGGCTTGAGCCCTGATGAGATCCAGCAGTTATTTACAATGTCGCCGCCACCCGCATGGGGAAAATTACTTGATACAGCCGGAAATGAAAGGCCGGTTGTATATATAAGAGCCGACGAATCGGGAGCTGCTGATGTACTGGCCGCTTTCTGTTACAGAAAAGCTTATGATCTTAAGGGGATTGCTGTCACAGGTGATAGTGAGATGATCAAAAGTGTAAGGAATAATATATTCTCTGTCGGATTCTGTAATTTATCCTATGCATTTCATCCCCCGACAGGAGAAAGAGCTGAAAATATCCAGATCATTCCATTTGATCTCGACTATGATAATTTTATCGGAAAGACTGAAAGACCGTTCCGTGATCTGGAGACTGCACACAGAAGCGTCTGGCTGGGGATTTATCCCGAGAATCTTTGCAGGGATCTGACCCTCGGCTCATCAGGGAAACCAACCGATCCTGCAATCCTTGAATTTCTAAGCTATGTAATAACTGACGGGCAGGATCATCTTAAGGAAACCGGACTGTGTAAACTGAACAGTGTTAGTCTGAGGTACGCCAGGGAGAGTCTGCAGTAATTACCTGAACAGTGAAAGATCAAGTGACCTTACGTTATTTTTAAATGCTGCCACAAAAGCCTGGGGATAACCTGATCTTCTCATGGCAGATTGAAACTGTCTTGCAGGTTCAAGCGAAGTAAATTCACCTGCAGTGTAACGGTATTCCCTGAGGTAATAATATATATAAGGTGTATATTTTTTACCTTCCACAACTACCTCTTTAATTTCTTTCGGGCTTGCACTTGAAAGGAACTGCACCCTGTAGACAACAATATCCTTAAGTTTTTCCGGAACAGGTGTTATTGATTTCACCGTATCAACTTTTGCCTTAGGTTGTTTTGCTGCAGCTTCAGCTTTAGCTCTTTCCAAAGCCCTTGCTTCATCGGCAATTCTT
>DNOQ01000450.1:0-77008 GCA_003501665.1 Bacteroidales bacterium
CGGGATTTACCCCATGTCTTAACAGTCTCAACACAAGCTCTAACAGGGCCATTTTCAACAACACTGACACTTTTAACATCTGATACATCTTCCTGACCGACATATTTGTTAATTGTCCATGCCTTCATGAGACCATTTTTGTCCTCCAGGCTGATCCTTAATGTATTAAGCTTACCTCCTTCTCTGACATATTCCTTCTTTGTCCGCTTATCGAACAGGCCAGTGATGTTACCACTCTTCATATCAAACTTAACCGTAAAAAAGTCTGTTTCAAAGGTATTCCCATTGAATGGGATCGGTTCATTAGAGGTCCCCGGTTTGGTCATATCAACATAAAAGGTTTTATATCCTCCTGCGGGTATGTCATCAACAACAACCTGGATTTTTGATGTAAATCCAGGAGGTGTTGATTTTCCCCATACTATCTGTGCCGGATATATTTTCCCGGAAGCATCTTTTACAAGGACACTTGGTACGTTACCCTGCCCCTTGTCAATTGGCCTGACATATTTGAATCCAATTCTATTCGCATCCCCTACATTAATATAAGTGCCAAGCCAGTGAGGTAACTGGGCGGTAGCCGGTTCGTCGTGGGAATAAACGTTGATTTCTACCAGGCTCTTACGTTTATAAGGGTGAAGGTTAAAGGCAACAACCGGCTGACCAAGGCCAGTTTGAAATTTAATTTCATCAGTCATTTTCCAGAATGCGTTATCCCGTAATTCTGAAGTCATCCGGAGCACTTCTGTATACCTGGCAATGGCTTCCTTGTTAGCAGCATTTATAGCTGAGCCAGGAAGAATATCGTGGAACTGGTTGAATGTAACTGTTTTCCATAAGCTGCTTAATTCATCAGCAGGATATTGATCGCCAAAAAGCCAGCGGAGTGTATTGAAAAATTCACTTTCGTAAAGAGTGTTCTCGCTTCTTCTATTGCCTTCTTTAATATCAGCAACAGTCGTATAACATCCTTCAAAGATGAATTGCATCTCTCCTCTGTGTGTCGGACGGCCGTCCATCTCGTTTGAAGCTTTCCGGAAGAAATCACCTGCAGTTGTGAACTTTACTGCAGGATATCCTGGTGTTTTATCAAGCTGATGAGCCAGATCAATTTCTGCACGGGTTGGCCCTCCACCATGGTCGCCTATACCCGTTATCTGCAATAGTCTGTGCTTATCTGGTGTTATCTTTTGTAATTCATCATTCAGGGCAGGTGTTATTTTCCCATTGTAAGTGTCATTTGAATAACACAATACCCTTGAAGAATCTGGTCCGATCCACCAGTAAGTGCCTTTATATGGCTTTGTTCTGAAGAAATAATAATAATCACAACCTGCCAGCTTAAGAATCTGCGGCATCTGCGCAATATGGCCAAAGTTGTCAGGCAACCAGCCGATATTACTCATTTTTCCGAAATGGTTCTGAAAATATCTTTGCCCCAAAAGGAATGAACGTGTAATAGCTTCTCCTGAAGAAAGATTCATATCACCCTCGGTCCACATACCACCAACAAGTTCCAGGCGACCCTCTTTCACATACTTTTTAACATGTTCGAACAGGGGCGGATCAACTTTTTCAACGAAATTATATACGACCGCCTGACTCTGTACCATTGTATAATCCGGATACTCCTCCATGAAAGCCACTGCCTGCCGGAGATTATCATTAACCATCTTCATGGTTTCGGAATATGTCCAGAGCCAGTTCATGTCCATATGAGCATGACCAACCACATGGATTGTATCCCTGTCCTGTACTTTTTTACTGCTGACCTTTTTCTTTTGCCCATTAACAGCTGAATTTGTTGCAGTTATGAGCAAAACAAAAATCAAGAAAGTTATTTTTTCCCTCATGGTTTTTTTATTTATTAGTTATTCAGGTAAGTTGTTTAAAAGCTCAGGTAAATAATCTACTCGGAAGGATCATTTACCTTATCAGTCAAATTCACGAATTGTATCGAACATTGCCAGGATATTCTCCGGTGGAACATCGGGCATTATATTATGAATAGTATTGAAAACAAATCCCCCGTCTTTTGAAAAGATCTCAATATTGCGCCTGACATGGTCTTTCACCTCCCGGGGAGTTGCATTGTTGAGGACGCTTTGTGTATTTACTCCACCGCCCCAGAATGTAATATCCTTGCCAAATTCTTTTTTCAGACGTTCCTGTTCCATACCGAAAGCATTGATCTGTACCGGATTAATGATCTCAAAGCCAGCTTCAATCAATCCGGGAATAAGTTCATATATACCTCCACAGCAATGAAGCATTGTGTGAGCTGAAGTGTTTGCCTTTACATAATCGGTCATGATTTTGTGCCTGGGTCCGAAAAACTCCTTATATATTTCTATCGGCATGAATGGACCTGTATTGGTTCCTAGATCATCACCGAACTTCACCACCTCAACAATATCTCCCACAGCATTACAGATTTTCGATAAGAAATCCATATGCATCTCAAGGAGCTTATCGAGAAGCTTATTGACATTAACAGGTTCCATGTAAAGGTCCATCAGGAAATTATCTATCCTACGGAGAAAAGTACCCCATTCAAACAGGTTACAGCCTACTCCTATCAGTAATGCCTTGTCAGTTTTACCTTTCTCTTCCTTGATTGTATCTCTTAGCAGTTTCCAGAAATCTTTTTCATTCATCCTGTCGTATGGAGGGAAGCCGAAACCTCCCCAGCTGACTCTCGACATATCAGTACTTATATTATTATAGTTCTCCGGGTATCCATCCACATAAGGGAAGATCATCTGATCGAAAAATGTTGCTCCTGCAGGCATTTTTGCAATATATTCCCCTGACGGGCTGGGAGCCAGCCAGCTGCCATCGGATTGCTTTTCCGGATTGAACCATTTAGGATATAATCCCGGAACTCCTTTGATAATTTCCTTTTCCTGCCAGTAACTTTCATGACTGTTAAAAAATCTCCCAATATCAAGTACATCAACTCTGAACATATCGAGCAATTCCATTTCCGGCTGTGTAACTTCCTGTATTACATCATAAACATGGTTTTTCAGATTTAGACCAAGATGCTTAACCAGGTTATGATATGCAACAACGGAAATTCCTGAGCTGGGAGTAGCTCCAAGGTCAACCGGGATATGGTCGGGTTGTTTGTGGCTTATAGCAGTAAGTAACCGTTCTCTTGAATTCATGTTTCTTGTCAGGTTAGGTTAAATAATAGAATCTGAGCTTTTACAATAATAAGATTTTTTTTAAAGAGAGACAAAGAGAAAACTGAATTATTCGGTAAAAAAAGGGAGCCTGTTTTCCATTTACAATTTAATCAATTATATATGTGATAATTATAATCCGGAATGATACCTTAAATGAATGAGGTACTGATTATTTTTAACAGTATTTAACTAAATCAGGATTATGAAAAAAGGATTGGCCAACCCTTACCAGAAAATCTTATAAATAGATAATCATTATTATATTCCTTTATCTAAAGGTTCCAATAATATTTGACTAGATGTACAGGTTTAATTATTTCGGTTATTTTTGTAAATATTATTCATTAATTCTATTAATAAATTACAAAGTATGGCAGATTTAGATCAAGTTAAAAAAGAAAAGGATTTCTTTACAAACATTCCGATGGAGACTCCGGGTTTTTTCCTGAGAGGTGCAGGATCATTTGACTGGGGTATGAAAAACAGACTGGCAAGGATATTCTCTCCCTCCAGTGGCAGAACGGTTATGCTAGCTATCGACCATGGTTATTTTCAGGGTCCGACCAGTGGATTGGAGAGGATCGATCTCACTATAGTTCCGCTGGTTCCCCAGGCAGATGCCCTGATGCTTACCAGGGGTATATTGAGGTCAACCATTCCTCCATCAGCGAATAAAGCAATTGTTATACGTGCCAGCGGCGGTCCGAGTATCCTGAAAGAGCTTTCCAATGAAGAAATTGCAGTAGACATTGAAGATGCAATAAGAATGAATGTGTCAGCAATGGCTGTGCAGGTGTATGTCGGCAGCGAATTTGAAACAAAAACAATCCGTAACATGACAAAGCTTGTGGATGCGGGCTTAAGATATGGTATGCCTGTACTGGCAGTCACCGCTGTCGGAAAAGAGATGGTAAGAGATGCAAAATATTTCAGGCTGGCTTGCAGAATATGTGCCGAACTGGGTGCACAGTTTGTAAAGACCTATTATGTCGCCGAAGACTTTGATACTGTAACCGCATCATGTCCGGTACCCATCGTTATGGCAGGAGGTAAAAAACTACCTGAATTAGATGCACTTACAATGGCATACAAGGCTGTCCAGGAAGGTGCAGCAGGAGTTGACATGGGACGTAATATCTTCCAGAGTGATGCTCCGAGTGCGATGATGACTGCTGTCACAAAAGTGGTCCATGAAAATATGGAGCCAAAACACGCTCTGGAACTGTACAAGGAGCTGAAGAACAAAAAGAGATAGGCTGCCAGTTTTCCTCTGTTAACAGGTTTTATTAATATTTTGTTTGAATACTGCAATTTGCTGTTATGCAATCAGTAATAGTATTACTCATGAATTTGGTCTTTATTAAAGTGAAGTATGTTCTGTTGTTTAATTGTAAAAGTATTTTATGACCATGACCATAAACACATTAGAGTACCTAAAATCAATCTGTCCGACAGTCAGTGTCGGATTGATGTCGGCTGACTTCCTGAACCTTGGACATGCCATTTCATCACTCGAAAAGGCAGGTGTTAAGTTGCTTCACCTCGATGTGATGGACGGTAATTTCTGCCCCTCCCTGACAATGGGACCACCGGTCATAAAACAATTGAAAACCAGCATGTTGCTTGATACACACCTGATGATAGAGAATCCAATGGAAAGCCTGGCCCAGTACATTGATGCTGGTTGCCGGCTTCTCACCATTCCATGTGAATCATCAGTACATAACCACCGGACCCTTCAACTTATAAAGGAGCTGAAACCTGATATTATCCGGGGAATTGCATTGAATCCGGGAACTGATATAAGTGCTGTCGAACCTTTACTTGATGAGCTGGAAATGGTTGTAATCCTGGCTGTCAACCCGGGGTGGAGCGGGCAGAAATTTATTCAGGCAGTTAAATCAAAATTTAAAAATCTCAAATCGCTGATAAAAAACAGAAAAAAAGAAATTCTGACTGTTATTGACGGTGGTATTACCCTTGAAAACATCAATGAGATATCTTTATTGAAACCCGACATTGTCATATCGGGAAGTGCAATCTTTAAAGGAAATGAAATTACAGGTAATATGAAATTAATGACAGATGCTCTCAGGAAACGGATATAAAGATGGATCCATTGGCTGAAACAGTTTTTTTAACATAACTTTTGTAAAAAATAATTCTTAATCATGAATAATAACTTTGATGTTATTCTCCAGCTTCGTGGTATGCTTGCCGGGAAAGAAATAATAGATGATGAGATATTTTATCATCCTGAACTTCTGGAAATTGACCTTAAAAGAAAGCTTAATAAAGAATACAAAACATGTAAAGATGAACTTTATATCGAACTGGGAAATCAAGATCTCAAGGCAGATGAGACAAGGCTGAGGATAAAAGATGCACTGGATCATCATAAGGAACAGACAGGTAATCTACCTGCAAGCATTATTCTGGAGAATATTGCTGTTGTCACGGTTAAAAAGAAACCAAAAGACAAAGCCAAATCCCTATTCAACAAGGTGGCAATAGTCACAGGTGCTGCGGGGGCCATTGGCTATGGCATCTGTAGAAGATTACTGGAGGAGGGAGGTCTGGTAGCGGTTACCGACCTGATTCAGGAAAAACTGGATCAGTTTGTTTTGGAGTTCAGAGATGAATTCCCTGATCAGTTTATTGCAGTTACTATGGATGTGACAGAACAGGTGTCTGTTAAACATGCATTCGACCAGGTAAAAAGCAGGTGGGGAGGTATTGACATTGTGATAATTAATGCCGGTATCGCCTTGGTTTCCTCACTAATAGAAATGAAGCTTGAAGACTTCAGGAGGCTGGAAAAAGTAAATATTGACGGCACCCTGACGACACTGACAGAAACAGCAAAAAGTTTCATTACACAGGGTATCGGCGGGGATATAGTGCTAGTGTCAACAAAGAATGTTTTTTCACCAAGTGCAAATTTCGGAGCATACAGTGCCACAAAAGCAGGAAGCCACCAGCTTGCAAGAATAGCAAGCCTTGAACTGGCTCAATATTCTGTAAGAGTTAACATGGTGGCTCCTGACGGAGTTTTTTCAGGAGGCAGCCACAAATCGGGATTATGGCAGGAGATCGGACCGGGAAGAATGAAAGCAAGAGGACTTGATGAAAAAGGACTTGAAGAATATTATAAAAACAGGAATCTTTTAAAAGCAAAAGTCACTGCAAGGCATGTTGCAAATGCTGTAATGTTTTTCATTACACATCAGGCACCCACAACAGGCGTTACCATCCCCGTTGACGGCGGCTTACCTGATGCCACACCAAGATAATCTGCTTATTGAATTAATGCATTTAATTATTATCCGACATTGATGGGGGAGCGTCTTCCTGATTACTTCCCCACTTCTCATTCGGCTTATTTCCCATGGTTAATCAATTTATATTTTATAGTCTATTAAATTATTTCAGGGTATCTCTTTAAGATTATTCCCCTCAATTCATTTTCTTGAAACAGAAACATCAGTTACATCTGCTGACCATGGCTGCATATCCAGGCTGACCTCCAGAATTCCGTTTTTGATTTTTGCCCAAGGTTTGGAAGCCATGTAATCAAGGGACTTATCCAGTCCTGCATTTTTAAGGTCAAACTTACCGGTAATAGTCCTGGGATTGTCAGAGAGGTTAAACATATTTATCACAAAAGCTTTTTCCCCGGGCAGAACGTGAAGATGTATCTCCTCGGTGATGCCATAGAAATCTCCGCGCTTAAAGAACCTGTCAAATTCCCTGTAGTATTTCATTGCCGCTTTCTGGGCTTCGACTACCTTAACTTCTTTATGTGTGCCGCCAATACCCAGGTGCCTGGCTGTGGAAGCAAACCACCATAGCATGACACAATGCTCATTATCCTTTCTGAGGTCAATATGGAGATAAAGAGGTACATTACATGCAAGGTTATAGTAGTACATGGCCAGGTCTCGTCCCTCTCTTATATCTTCCATGGGATTCCACATCAGTTCAAAACCCCAGTTCTCATCATAGCTGAGGGGTAGTCCATACTTATAGTAGACCGGAGTCATTCTCCTTGTATTTCCTCCGTCGAGCATATCGTGGAGTTCAATAAGTACATCGGGATATTTTGCATGTATTATATTAACAAGGTCAATGCAATTACGAATGTGGTCTTCCTGGAGATAGGGAACCGGATGGCCATGGGTGGTATCAGAGCATGGTCCGTTCCAACCTGTTCCATCATACATAAGATAACATACACCATCCTCACAATTTGCCAGAAGACGCTTTTCCGCTTCATCAAGGAATTGTTTTGATCCCATACAGATCTCAGGTCCGCTTCTCATTGTATCACTTAAAGTTTCTGGTGGAGCAATTCTTCTTGATCCGGCAGGCCAGTCTGAAACGCAGCTGGGGCCCATTTCATAACCTTTGATAGCGCTCCAGGGCGGCATTGGTGTGTGCAGAGATACCTTAAGTCCATATTCCGACTGCATTTCATCAATAAACTTCTTCCTGGGTCCAAGCCATTCCACGCCCCAGAGGAATGTACCGAATTTTGTATCCCATCCCGGATCGAGGTATAAGGCTTCACAACTGTATTCCACCGCTTTTGCGGCCTCCTTCTCAATAATTGATTTGGTATAATTATTTATACGGTTGTTCCACGCTCCTTCCATATCATATAGTTGTTCCCAGTGGATGGGAGGATTAAATCCTACCGGAAAACGGCATCCCTTCTCATCAAGCATTGCCCTGTAAGTATAGGCAGCTTCATTATAACTGCCTGGAATTGACTGATAACGCATTATACCAAAGTCGATACTATCACCGGGATTGATCCTTGTCACTGCCGAAGGTTGTGAATGAACCGGGAGGAAACATGCTCCCCCGAAGCGTAATATAGTTCCTTCTTCTGTCTTTACGGGTGATAATACACTGTATACCAGATGTTCCTGGTTAAAACTGAAAATTCCGATGCTTCGATCCCCGTGGATCCATGCCCATCCCTCCGAGAAATGATGCCGTGATCTGACATGCAGGTATCTTGTTTTGTGTTGAAAAGGAAGCAGCATGAAGTTAGGCCTGTATTCCCAACCCGGTTTTTCAATAATATCAGTTAAGATATGATCATTAATAACACCGTTTTTGTCATCAGCCCTGTGCCGGAAAGGTACTGCAATAATGCGATCCTCTGTCAGCTCAGGGATTATTTTCCCTTCCTTATCTTTAATCCTCAGCGGGAATCCCATTTCAAACTCCGAAAGGCTGATCCTTGAATTCCCGGGATTATGGAGTACTATATGTTCTTCAAACCAGGGTTTGTCAGTCGGCATGTAAAAATTGTGCTCAATATCAAGGCCTGCAAGCTTCCCCCTGATTGTCACATTCTGACCTGTTACTGTTACTGAAAGATACTGGCTTGAAAACAGTGTATCCTCTGATTCTGAAACCTGGGCACGGTAGATGTAGCTTCCTTCCGAAATCTTCAAAGGTATTTGCCTCTCTTTGAGATTCACATTAACCTGTGACTCTTTAACTGATATACTAAGAAGAAATGCAGAGTTTGACAATTTAATTTGCCGGGATGCCGTGCTGGTACAGGATGGAAGAAGAACACAGAGTCCTGTTATAAATCCAATTGCACCTGAAACTAATAATGTTCTCGCAAAATGAATTAAGGATCTTTTTCCAGAGAAAGACTCCGGAAAGATTTTCATGTTTTGATTCATGATATGTTTTTTTGTTTCTTTCATCTGATGAAAAATATAATAAGGAATAAAAATAGAATAAATTATCAAGATGTCATTGAATATAAAACTTGTTCAATTTAATAAGGCCCGATTTCTTTAAGAGGAATTCTCTGCCATGGAGATATATATTTAATATAATCAGCAGGTTTATTTATATCATCTTTTGTATTTATTAGTATATTATTCATACTCTGGAACTTTGGTGATTTTCTTAAAAAGACACTTTTGCCGTTTATCACTACATTATCTGCCGAATAATTATTGTCAGTTCCACTTTCAGCCAGATGTCTCAATAATGGATAGCGCTTCTGCCATAGATCGCTTTGCCAGTCATAAGTATTCAGCGCCACTGACACCGGATGCCCGTTTTCTTTCATTGATGCCAGCCATCTCTTATCACCCCAGGCAGACTGGCTTATTCCGGCATGACAATCGTAGAAAATATTTCCTTCAATATAATTATCCTTGCCACCATGAACCTGGATACCTCCGAATAATTCATTTGATGAGCGTAAGAACAGATTTTCATATATGCAAAATCCTGATATTGCATCATCCAGTCTCACTCCGGCAGCCATGTGAAGATCAGGAATACCAATGTCGTGAAAAAAATTCCAACGGATAATATTTCCTCTGTAAAGCGGATTACCGAAAACATCAATTGAACCCTGATCATCAGACTCGATCACACACCTTGAGAACTCATTCAATTCAATCAGCATATCATTTCCTTCAAGGCGGATTGCACTGCTTGGAATCTCTGTAAATAAACAATGCCTGACTTTTATTCCGACTCCTTCCAGGAGTATTGCGGGAGTATAAGTCCTGTCAATCCTTGAAAGATATCGGATCATGCAGTTTTCAATAACACTTCCGGAGTTTTCCAGATTCTGTATGTTACCCGAGATGATGTCTATACCTCCTCTTCCCATACTTTCTATTAAGCACGAATGAACAATATGATTTTTCTCCTCTAGTATCTTAATACCATAACCAGAACCGTCCATGACAGAACAATTAATAATCGCCAGATTATTACAATTTAGAAAGACCATCTCATCCCCGCGGATATATCTAAGGTCAATGTCCTTAATTGTAAGATAATCACAATCTTCCACTATAAATGCCGGACCATTTATACTTAAAATACAATTGTCAGCATTAAATCCGGCAGGCGGATAATACCAGATCTTGCCTTCCCGGACTGAAATGCACCATTCACCGGGAATGTCTGTTTCCGATAGTGCATTGACAGCATGCCATTTACTCTTTCCGAAACCATAAAAATTTACAGGCTGTTTCAGACTCTTATGTAACTTCTTTTTTCAAGTTATTATTCCGGGGGCTTTATTGCCCGATAATTAGGGACTAATAACTGTGTCTTCAACAGATACTGATCCAACTTTTTCATATGCATCTGCCCACATGTATTTCCAGTATCCATGTAACCAGAGATCTGTTTCTTCAGTCCATCTGAGTACTTTGCTGTTTCTAAAATTAGCCAGGGATACAAGTGTGTCCCTGGTATTGGGCCATCTTGACATTAACTGGGGCTTCCCATCATAAAAGAATTCCGGTACAGGCAACGAATTAAAACGTGAGTTCAGAACCCTTGCTGCACGTTGGCTTGAGAAACCTCCAAAAATAAGAGTGTCAATGCTATCAATACCATTCCTTCTTAAATCAGCAACTATAAACTTTCCCCTGGCGCATTCAGGCAATCGTTCAATTTTATCTCTGTTCGTTTCCTTCTTCCATTTTTTAATATTAACACCTCCGCTGATTATAACTTTCCTATCCGGCGAGGAAGACCTTATTATAACAGGATTTCGCCTTGTGCCTGAAAGACCCGAACCGATCTTTATCGGCCTTTTAATATTATAAGAACTGCAATCAATTATTATATCAACCGAACCTTCAGGGAGGTCACCTTCCTTCAACAGAGTCTGTGCAGCTGCAAGAGCTTCCTCCATGGTTTTATAGGTATTATCTCCTGGTTTATCGCCATCTCTTTTTCCAGATACATAAATACTTGCAATTGTTTTAACGTCATTATTTATGACAGTACGATCTGCAACTGAAATTCCCTTTACTCTATTTACCAGGTCATCAGCTTTTAAAAGGTGGTGATCCGGAAGGAAAGGCAGCAACCTGAGTGTTGAAATGGTCTTCACACATTCAGTATATAAATCCAACTGATAATGTGATTCTGGCAGCTTCAGATTAACAAGCGAAAGATATTCCACCGGAATTTCGTCACCTCCCAGTATTTGTTCATAAACCTCTTTTGCAAAGTTCACCTTGTTTATTTTCCATAGACTATCAGCTTCAGCAAGACGCTTTTCAAACAACCCGCTCTGGGCATGAACATCCTGAATGAGCAAGCTGAAAATGAGAATAGCCGGAAGAAGCAGTTTTTTTATGATCATTTAAAAGTATTTTCTGTGCATGAATGTATTCTGTTTTGTCTCATCCCTATGGTGATAGTCTTAAATTCTACTGCCTGAGCTTTTTACGATGGAAGTTTTTCATGATTATCAGATAGTTTTCAGAGCTATAAATGTGATCCTGAAAAATATTTTAAAATGATAATGATATTCCCGTTTCAATTAACATTTCATTTCTTACTGTTTTGCAGAGTTAAAAATATATTCATATTTTTAACTCTTTCTTTAAAACACTTAATATTATGTTTTGCCAGTGATGAGCTTATCAGGAAATGAATTCTTATTATCGGGTTTGTCGATGCATAAAAAATGAAACCTTGGTCTCTTCCGGATGAAAGAAGATAAATTAAAAAGTATTAAAACAATTATATGAAGGAGAAAATTGACGGTCAAAAGGTTCTAGGGCTGTATGAGAAGATGTTTCTCATCCGAAAATATGAAGAAAAGATATATTTTCTTTTTCTCGAGGGTATAATGCCGGGAACAATTCATCAATCCCAGGGTCAGGAAGCAACAGCGGTGGGTATGTTGTACGATTTAAGAAAAGAAGACTATATGACATCCACACACAGGCCTGCCGGTCATTGTCTGGCAAAAGGGGTCACAGTTGATTCGATGATGGCTGAAATGTTTGCAAAGAAAACGGGTTGTTGCAAGGGCAAGGGAGGAGCAATGCATACCGGAGATATTTCTGTTGGGGCAATCCCGGCAATCGCGATTGTCGGCGGAGGGATTCCTGTTGCTGTAGGAGTCGGCCTCTCATGTAAAATGAGGAAAACCGATAATGTTGTGGTTTGTTTTTTTGGTGACGGGGCAACCAATGAGGGAGCTTTTCATGAATCATTAAATGCTGCTGCAATCTGGAATCTACCAGTTATTTTTGCCTGTGAGAATAATCTATATGGAGCATCCACACATATAAGACAGGTAACGAAAATCAAAGACCTTGCAGTCAGAGGTGATGCATATGGAATACCATGGGAAATAGTCGATGGTAATGATGTCATTAAAGTAAATGAAGCAGCCATAAGAGCAATTGAAAGGGCAAGAAATGGATCAGGTACTACCTTCCTGGAACTCAAAACATACAGAAGATCGGGGCATTCAAGGAATGATGCATGCGGGTACAGGGATAAGAAAGAGGAAAAGGAATGGTTTGAAAAAGACCCGTTGACAATCTGTAAAAATTATATCCTTGAAAAGAAAATAACCACACTCCAAAAGCTTGAGGAATTGGAAAAGAAGGTTCTTGATGAAATCGATAATGCTGTTGAGTATGCAAAATCAAGCCCGTATCCTGAACCACAGGATGCATTAACTGATGTTTATTTTGAAGGAGGAAAATAACCATGGCTACGATGTCTATTGCAGAAGCTTTGAGAGAAGCGATAAAAGAGGAAATGAGACGGGACGAAAGAGTATTCTGTCTTGGAGAAGATATTGATGTTGAAGGAGGATTCGGAGGAGCATTCACCGTGACATTGGGCCTTTCTAAGGAATTCGGGCATGAGAGAATCCTTGATACTCCGATTTCTGAGATAATGATTGCCGGTGCCGCTGTGGGAGCCGCCATGACAGGTATGATCCCGATTGCTGACGTGCAATATGGTGATTTCCTGTTCTGCATGATGGATCAGATGGCAAATAATGCAGGGAAAATGACATATATGTCGGGAGGAACTGTCAAGGTACCGATGGTAATGAGAGCGCCTGTTGGTGCAACAACAAGAGGAGCCCAGCATGCACAGAGCCTTGAAGGATTCTTCACACATATACCGGGGCTTAAGGTCATATGCCCTTCTACTGCTTACGATGCCAAAGGGTTGCTGAAGACGGCAATCCGAGATGAGAATCCGGTGGTGGTATTTGAACATAAGCTTCTGTATGGAAGCAAAGGTAACCGTGCAGAAAAATCTGCGCTCAGTCCTGTTGGAGAGGTCCCTGAGGAAGAATATCTTATTCCTTTCGGAGTCGCAGCTATTAGAAGGGAAGGTACTGATATTACAATTGTTGCAAACCTGTTAATGATTTACAGGGCTATGGAAGCTGCCGCTATCCTTGAGAAAGAGGGAATAAGTGTTGAAATAATTGATCCCCGCACATTGGTCCCATTTGATTATGAAACAGTTATAAATTCAATTAAAAAGACCTCCCGGCTCATGATAGTTGAAGAGGATACAAGACGAAACGGATGGGGAGCAGAAGTCGCGGCACAGATAGCCGAGGATGCTATTTATTATCTTGATGCACCGATAAAGAGGGTTGCAACCTATGATGTTCCGATTCCCTTTGCTCCTGTTATGGAAAACTTTGTTGTCCCCTCGGCACAGAGAATAGCTGAAGAAGCAAGAAAATTAATGAACTCCTGAAAATATTAAATAGAAAATCATGGCATTGGTTTCAATGAAAAGGCTTATGAATCATGCCATTGCAAACAAATATGCAGTGGGGTATTTTGAAGCCTGGAATATGGATTCCATTCTGGCAGTTGTTGATGCTGCTGAAAAAACTGATTCACCGGTTATCATAGGCTTCGGAGGTCAGTTCATAGGAAGTAAAAAGAGAACTGTTAAAGAGAATATTTATCATTATGGATCTCTTGGAAAATCAATTGCGGAAAACACAAAAGTTCCCGTAGCATTACTTTTAAATGAGGCTCATGAGATCCCAATGTTAATCAATGGATTAAAAGCAGGGTTTAATGCGATAATGTATGAGGACCATAGTATCTCTCTCAAAGAATTCATAGAAATTAATAAATACCTTGTAAGAACCGCTCACTATTGCGGTGCTGATGTTGAAGCAGAAATCGGAGAACTTCCAAATGCAGATATCTCCACTGATTCTATAAGCCAGGGAAAAATGACAGATCCGGAAGAAGCAGCATATTTTGTGGAAGAAACAGGCATTGATGCACTAGCTGTTGCAGTAGGCAATGTCCATCTTCTTGAAAATAAAAAGTCTGATCTTGATTTTGATCTGATAAAGGCTCTCAGGAAGAAGGTTAAAGTGCCTCTTGTTCTTCATGGAGGAACAGGTATCTCACCTGAAAACCTGAAGGAGGCTATAAACCTGGGAATGTGCAAAGTAAATGTTGGCACGGTAATGAAAAGAGCTTTCCTGAAATCAGTCCAGTTGTACCTTAAGGATCATGAAGTTGACAGAATGGATCCTCATGATATTATCGGGAAAGGTGGCGAACTTGATATGCTTTCCGGAGCAAGAGAGGCTATCGCCGAAGAAGTTGTCAGGTTCATGAAAATATTCGGTTGTGTTAATAAGGCTCATTTAATCTGAGGAAGTGAAATGATAAAGAAAATAATAATGCCTTCAGGCGGGCAGACAACTGATGAGATGCTTATCCAGAAATGGAATTTCAAGCAGGGAGATCCCGTAAAGAGAGGAGATACTCTTTTTGAGATTGAAACAGATAAAGCATCATTACCAGTTGAAAGTTTCACTGATGGTATCCTTCTTGCGATTTTATACAATGAAGGCGAAATGGTAAAAACAGGTGAAATAGTGGCATACATCGGTGATCCGGGGGATAAGATACCGGAAGGACCTGAAAAACCAATGCTCGGACCTGAAGAAAAGAAAATCGAAACCTCTGTAATACAAGATAAAGAAGTTGTACCTGTGATAATAACAGGGGTAGCACAACAGATCAAAGATCTGAAAATAACCGCATCCCCTCTTGCGAAAAATATGGCAAGAATTGAAAATGTCAGCCTTGAGGAAATTGCGAATTTCTATTCTAAAAATCTAATCAAGAAAGCCGATATTGATAACTTCATCAGAGAAAAACAGATTCCGGGCGACGGAGGTTTTTATCTTATCGATACAACTTCTATGAGGCGAACAATTGCCAGGAGGATGAAGGAAAGTGTTTTAACATCCCCTCATTATATTGTCTCTGTCGATGTCGATATGTATGAAATAATCAGACTGAGAAAAAAGCTCAATGAATACCTGAAGGACAGTGAAATTAAAATTACATATAATGATATCCTTATGAAGATTGCAGCAAAGGCAATCGAGGCTTTCCCGATGATCAATTCCTCTTATCAGGATGATACGATAAAAGTATACAGGGATATCAATTTTGGTCTTGCCGTAGGCCTGGATAAAGGACTTATAGTACCTGTGGTAAAACAGGTGAATAAAAAGTCTATCAGGGAAATAGCAGCTGCAAACAACAGGAATATTAACGCTGCAAAAACCGGCAGGCTGCAGGAATCAGACATTACAGGAGGTACAATTACTTTATCAAATCTCGGCATGTATGGAATCGATAAATTTACTGCTGTAATCAACCAGCCCGAAAGCTGCATACTGGCTGTCGGGGGAATAATTGAGAAACCTGTCGTGAAAAACCATCAGATAGTTATAAGAGATATGATGAATATAACAGGTTCATTTGATCATAGGATCATAGATGGTACCCTGGGTGCTTCATTTCTTAACGGGGTAAGGGAATTACTTGAGGATCCTTATCTGTTATTCTTCAATCCCGAAAGGTATCTTTCTGAGAAATAAATCCTAAATGGTTTTCATGAGAACAACATGCTGAACACTTAATTGAGCGAATGTTAATCTGTAAGAAATAATCAAATAATAATGCATTAATAATTATTTAAAGAGGAGGTATATTATGCTTGATAAGAAACAATTCGAGAAAGCCCGCACTGAAGCACTTGCATATTTCGATAAGGCCGGTATCGTCCTTACTGAGAAGGAAAAAAATTCTATCGAAATTGCAGATTTCGGACTAAGTGACCTCTATAAAATCGGACTCGAGGTGCTTGTTTATGTTAATACAACAAAAGTCTGCGCAAAAGAACTTGTAATGTTCCCGGGACAGACATGTCCGGAACACAAACATCCGACAAAGAACGGTATTTCAGGAAAAGAGGAGACATTCAGGTGCAGATGGGGTAAAGTATACCTGTATGTTACCGGTGAAAAGAACTGTGAACCTAAACTTGACGGTCTGGAAAATCATAAAGAATATCTCAAGGTATCACATGAAATAGTACTTAATTCGGGAGATCAATATACTCTGATGTCTGACACTCTGCACTGGTTCAGGGCAGGCGATGAAGGGGCTGTTGTTTCGGAGTTCTCAACTACAAGTACTGATGACCAGGATATCTTTACAGATCCCAGAATAAACAGGTTCACCAAAATAAGCGAATAATTAACAGATCCACTGAAAATCTTATGTCTGATATCGTTTGTGTCGGAATACTGGTTGCCGATGTCCTCGGAAAACCGGTTGACCATTTACCAGAGAAAGGTAAATTAGGCCTGGTAGAGAAAATGTCACTTCAGATTGGCGGTTGTGCCGCAAATTTTGCTATTGACCTTGCCAAACTCGGACTGAAAACCACTATCATTGGAAAGATAGGTGACGATAATTTTGGCAGATTTTTACTCGAAACTCTAAACTCAGAGAAAGTTGATGTAACGGGGCTGAAACTTGATAAAAATGTTTCTACCTCTGCTTCAATGGTTATGATATCAGGAGACGGCGAAAGATCAATACTTCATTCTTTCGGTGCCAATGCCAAATTCAGTTTTGATGATGTAAACCTTGATTTAATAAAAGAATCAAAAATCTTACTGATTGCAGGAACATTCCTCATGCCTGATTTTGACGGTGAAGGCACAGAGAAACTCCTTAAATATGCAAAAGAGAATGGAGTTATTTGCTGCATGGATACTGCATGGGATTCAAAGGGTCAATGGCTCAGGAAGATTGAATCATCATTGCAATATCTCGACTGGTTTATGCCGAGTTATGATGAAGCATGTGAAATGAGTGGCAAAAAGATCCCTGAAGAGATTGCCCTTTTCTTCCGTTCAAAAGGTGTTAAAAATGTAATTATAAAACTGGGGCATGAGGGTTGTTTCGTTAAGCAAGACGATCAAAAAGAGTACCAGGTCCCTGCTTTTAACAAAGTTAAGACAATTGATACTTCAGGTGCCGGTGATTCATTCTGTGCAGGTTTTATTGCCGGACTCTATTTGGGCTGGAATATACCTGAATGTGCCAGGTTTGCAAATGCTGTTGGTGCTCATTGCATAATGCAGATAGGGACAACCGCAGGCATTAAATCTATCGAAGAGACTCTCAGATTCATTAAAGAATATGAATAATAGATTAAACGAAGTTCTTAGTTACTGATGGCTGGTTATAATACACTAATAAACAAGCAACAAGCAACTTGAGTTAATTACCTGGAATTATTAATTTTTTGCTAAACTTAAAATAGATACTTATGAAAAAAACTTTCGGACTGACGATGTCCATTTTGATTGTTGGATTGGTCGCATTATTTGTAATGTGTGACAATTCTAAAAGACAGAGATCTAAAAGCACCACCACTGCAAAAATAACAGGGATAAGAAGGATGGAGGAGACAATCCTTCCGGTAACGGGGCAGGGTGATAACTGGTATATGACATGGGCCAGTGATGATAAACAGTATGCCGGATTATGCGATGGCACCGGGTTTAAGGATCTGCCTGATTATACCGGTATATATTATAACTCTAAGTTGCTTGCCATTTCAGGAAATCCGCCGGATCATACTTTCGAATCTGTCCCGGGATATCCTGACCTGGAGTCGATCAGTCCCCGTCAGGTGCCTGGTTCCAGAGATTATAGCAGATACTACGGATTTGCTATTATTGCCGTAGATGGGGCAATCTACCAGTTACTGAGTACACCAAAAGTCCCATTCGGTCCTGAAGGCAATGCATTCATTGGTGCCAAGTTAATCTACTCTCCCAATAATGGAGTAACATGGTATAACCAGGATGGGTCGACACCAGTTGTGTATGAAAAATGGGAAGACAGGAACAAGGAGAACATGGCTTTCTTCTTTGAACCCGATGAGTCTTTTGCACTTTCAAGCTTCCTCCAGATGGGTAAGAATTATGAAGACAATACTGATGGTTATGTATACCTGTATGCGACCAATGGAAATGTGGATGGCAAGATGAACCAGCTCGTCATGCTGCGGGTAAAGAAAGATAAAATCCGTGTGCGATCAGAGTATGAATATTTTGTTTCTCTTAACAGTGATGGTACCGCAAACTGGAGCAAGGATATAAATAACCGCGGTGTTGTTTGCCAGTTCCCTGAAGGATGGGTCAATTATAATATTAGTCCCGGTCATTCAGGTCATCCATATGCATGGCAGCCAAGCGTAGCATACAATAATCCACTGGGAGTTTATATGATGGCTAACTGGGGCATTGGTGTGGGCAGCGATGGAGACTGGTTTGGAAAACCAAGCTACCTTGGTTTCTGGACAGCACCACAACCCTGGGGACCGTGGACACAGGTATATGAGGAAGAGGCCTGGACCACGGCGGGTGATGTGAATGCCCGTTGTTACCAGCCGTATATTGCTCCTAAATGGATCGCTGATGATGGCAAATCATTCTGGATGGTGTGGACCGACTTCAGGAAAGTGGGTGACACAAGACCATACTACGCCTTTAACTGCCAGAAGGTGGAGATCATTACAGAATAAAATTCTTACAATTATTACCGGGGAAAGCTCATTTATGCCTGACAAAACTCTTTCAGGCATTTAAATGAGCTTTTTCTTTATTTACTTGAACTATTATATGATTTGTTTAAGCATGTCTCAAGTGAGACATTTTATAAATTATGAATATCCATGATGTAACAAATTAATATACCTTTAAATGAATAAAATATTTTAAAGAAATCATCCTTTAAAGCCATGTATGAAAAAGGACATTATTACTAAAAAAGGAATTAGCTTAGTTTCAATACTAATGCTATTCCTGAGCAATGTTGTTGTATATTCAGTTCAGGGACAGGAATCTGCTGTTGCCAAAATTGCTATTCCTGCTGAGGTGCAGATGCATATAATTGAACCCTCCCATCCCTGGAGACCACCTTTTGGTGTGAACCGGATTGGCCGATCCTTTGAAGTTATCGTGACTTTCCGGTCAAAAGAAATACCTGCAGGTGAATTCTTTCTGGCTGGTCTCCTTAATGGGAAAGAAGTATGCCGGAAAAAATTGTTGTTAACAGACAAAACTCCATTTGCAGAGATCGTGCCCCAGGACGAAGATAAAAATCATTTAACATTATTTTCTGTAAACAATCCAGGGAAAAAAGATATTGCGTTTTCAGGCAGTCCGGCAATAACTGAAAAAATAGATCAGGTGGCACTGATTTTTTCCGAAACAGGGAAAGCTCCTGTCGAATTGACAAGACAGGCAGTTACAGTGCCATCATTTGAAGCTGAAGCTGTTGCCAAACACGACAGGGTTATAAATCCTGTTGACCTTGGAACAATTCTTGTCCCTGCTAACTGGCTGCTGCTGGCAGGCGGACAAAAAGCATACGTAACCTTAGCTGTACTGAACAGAAGTCAGGATAATTTGGCTGCATGTTCCAAAATCTGGTACAATTCTGCACCTCAAAACAAAGTGATCGAGCCTTTAACATTGAATCAGGGAAACAGAGTCCAGAAAGACCTGTCACTCCCGGCATGCTCAAAGTCATTGCAAAAGGACATCCTGCATTTATCTGTTGAAAATGCTGAAGGCAAGGAATTATGGCATAAAGAAATTAAGGTGATGATTGTCCAAAACCCACCGGCATTACCGTCTTTTGGAGTTGTTAAGACGAAGTTACGATATGACAGCCCTATAATAAACATCGTCGATGGGAAGAATGTCCCCCTCAGCTATGATGAATTATGGAAACCTGAATTCGAGGATGTGGTTGTATGTTTACCCAATGGTTCCAGGTGGATTTTCTGGAGAGGTACCAGCTATATACCTGTCTGGGCAGGTAAGTATAATACATGCCTGAGTTATGAATGGGCTGAACGGCTTTCTCCAAATGACGGATTCACTGATTGCCTTGAACCACTGATGGACAAAGAACTACGATACAGCAAAGTTGAGATTGTAGAGTCTACAAACTCCAGGATCCATATCCGGTGGAATTACCAGTCCTGTGATTTCAACTATAAAGTCAATGGAGATTTGCCGGTGGAAGATTACTATTTTTATCCCGACGGCTTTGGCACCCGTGTTCTGACCCTGAAGTCAATTCCTGAAGCAGAATATGAAGTGTCGGAATTAATCATCCTTGCCCCCCAGGCAGCATTTCCTTTAAACTTTATGTCCCCTGATCCTGTAGATATTATCTCTGTCACTACAGGGGAGAAAGCGATAATTCATTTACCGGAAGCGGACCAGACCTGGAAAAAAATTAGTGATCCATGTGTATATCGCATCAGGCTTCACAGGGACGAACCTTTAGCAGCGATTTTCTTTAATCCTAACCTTAGTAGTAAACCGGGAGCATTTAAACCTGTTTACGAAAATGAATTCCTGGCAACTCCGGCATACTGGGGTGGCCACTGGCCACTGAGTCGAGGATTCAATACTATGTGGAATATAAATGAATCTGTCTGGGATGGACCGTCCCATAATAGTCTGATGACGTGGGCTTCAAACAGACCCAAACCTGTCATAAGTGCTGTTACGGAAACAAAAGATGCCTTCGGCACACTTAAAACCATGAAGGTAGAGACCTGGGCATGGCTTATAGGGATGACCGATGTCAACGACGATACACTTCTGCAGATAACACAGAGTTATGCCAAACCACCAACACTGGATGTGAGTGGTGCAATACAGGATCCGGAACATTATTCATTTGAGAGGCGGGCGATGAGACTTGTTGTGGAAAAGAAGAAAGTAAGAATAATGATCAGACCTGACAGATGGTGTGTGAATCCTGTTTTTGAACTGCAAAATGCACCAGAACAGCTGCAGGCAGTAAAGCTTGGAGGAAAAACTCTTCAAACTGATAAATATGCGTGGGATGGAAATATATTCTGGCTGAACGCAACAATTGATCAGCCGGTAATCCTTGAGTTACTCTTCAGGGAATAAAGTATATCATTCTGTTTTATATCATTTCGTTTACCTGATCTACGGCCTGGGATTAATAGGATAAAACTACTGAGACAGGTTAAAAAGCTCTACCGCATTATCATGAAGTATCATTCTGGCAATATTTTTTGCCTCGGATTCAGACAGATAACAATCCTTTACCTTATCGATAAGCACTCTTGCAACAACCTGCTTGCCCATGAGAAGATGGCTATATGCATTCTCAATATTCAGGTAATCACCTCCGAATCCCATGATCTTGGATGCAGGAACGGTTTCGATCCATTCATGCAGAAATCTTTCAGAATACGAAGGAGAAATAACATATAACCAGCACATATCGATGTAAGCATTCGGGAAGTATTTTGCAATAGTCGTCAGCTCTGCACCATAAGGATAGCTGCCATGCATTAAGACAAACTTCACAGTGGGATATTCCATTATCAGATTAACCAGGTGCGTAGGTTTGGAGTTCTCAATGATATTTCCGTTGCCGGTATGAAGACCCGTGTGGATCATAACCGGCAGTTTGTTATCCCTGGCAAGATCCAGAACCCTGTGCATCATAAAATCCTGGAGGGGTTTAACATCTTCAAATGTAAATGTGGTCCCATCCGGAGAACTCATTAAATCTTCAAAGACTTTTGCTGAGCTTCCCCTGCTGGTATTCTCATAATTTAGAATGCGGTTGTAGGCAAGACCGGACTTTATTGCTACAAATCCCTTCTGTTTTGCGTCATTAAATGCGCTTCCCAGGGCCTTAATCAAATCATCAAGATTTGCAATGTCGATATTTTGTCGTTTCCCAAGCGAGGTGATCTGTTGCTTGGAATTAATGAAAATAAAACTGTCAAACCTGACTACATATCTAAATCCCTTTGTTCCGAAACTACGATCATCACTGTCCTGGATCAGGTATTCAATTTTGCATTTATCATTTACGACATGGCTTATCCAGTCAGTTTGATAAGCCTTTTTGATCTTTTCAGATAGTAGTTCAACTGTTAATTCGTTTATATCGCTGATACCGAACAGTTTATCAGCGGCCAGCAAAGCTGCCCGGTTATATGCGGTATTTTTAGAGCTTTCCCAGTATGGTTTTAAAATATCCCATTTTTGTTTCACAGTAAGTGAATCCTTCCTCAATTTTGCAAATAACTTTGCCGGCAATCCTGAGGATATGATATCGTCTGCAGAATAATGATGCAGCAACACCATAAAATCAAGAGCTGTTCTTTGTTTGAGACGCGTAGGGCTCATTAAATGCTCGTGAGTATCAACAACTTTCATGTCATTGATAAAATCAATAATCCGTTGCTCATAGCCTTTTAAAGGTAATGGCCTGATCTGAACCTGTGACTTTGATAAGAGAGGACCCAATAATAACACAAAGAACAACAGAGCTTTTTTCATATTCTGGATATTTAAATTATTTCTCAATCATAATTATTTTCCATGTCTCCGGGTAATTTATTTAAGCTGCTGGTTACCGGTTGCGGTTGACTGCTCCAACCTTATGCCTTAAAACGTAACTTGAATGTTTTTATCTCAAATGGTTTAAGATCAAACTGAATGGTATCCCCCGTAACTTTCATCTTTATACCGGTGTCCTCTACCAGGTTGGCTTCATTGGCAGATACAATCTTTGCCATGCTCTTTAACGTTACTCCCGGTGTGGCCTCTCCTGATGCCTCGTACAACCTCACTATGGTCGTACCTTCTTTCCCCGGTTTCATTGCCGTTATTACTACATTCGGTTTCGAAACCTCAAGCATGCCCCACACCTTCGGCAGCTTTCCTTCATGAATGCCTGACTTGCGGCAAAGCAAAGGATTGTTATACTCCAGCCCGTGACGATAAACCTCTGCCTTGCGCCAGTCACCTTCGTGCGGAACCAGCGCGTAATCAAACTCAAGGTCCGCTCCCATCATGAGTCCCGTGTCTGATGACATACCCCTCTCATATCCCCCTCCGTAACCATACGATGCAATCCTTGCCGAGCGCATAAGTGATACCATCATCGTCGAATCACTCGTCAGGTTGCCAGGTAGGCCACGGTTAAGAACTGCCAGCCCTCTTGATCCGTCACTGTAATCAGCCCAGTTCTGGGCAGGAAATTCTATCCCGTTAGGCCGCTCTATCGACCCGAAGGGTATCTCATGTACTATCTTCCCTTCCTTTATTGTGGTCGGGAACATTACCTGGTATCTTACAAATTTCTCATTGTTCTCTATCCGTGTCTTAATGTCTATCCTCCTTAATCCCTTATATATCCTGATTGTCGTGGATAATGCCCCGTCGGCACAGAACCTGTGCGGCGCCAGTTTGTATTCCGAATAAACCGGGCCCTGGTGTACCTTGCCCCTCTCTCCCCGGTACTCCGTGCTGAACTGATCCACATTCTCCTGCGGTACAGGCTGCTTGCGGTCATTTACAACCTGACCTGCCCTTAAATTACCGTAAAGTTCCCAGAGGTCTCCCCCGTCATACTGATGAACAACCACGTTCCCGGCCTTATAAAGTACTTCCCATTTATTCGATTTCAATCCGATACTTGTTATTGCTCCTGTTGACAGTTCAAGCTTTATCCTGTAATATTCGTTCTCCATAACACCTTCACTGATCTCCTGGCTTGCGTTCATCTGTGATGCCGATGTCAACGGGATGACCCTGTAAACAGCCTCTCCCATTGCAGGTACTCCCCTGGCTATGAACACGATCTTCGCATTCTTTATCCCTCCGTCACGGAAACGCTCTGCCTCAACTATCTCCACGGGAATTATCTTATTTGCCTGGTCAGCCACCTGGATATCAACAATACCCCCTTTCTTAAAACCAACCATAGTCTCAACAACATCGTCGCGCTTCCATCCCAGAGGATTGAACACTACAACAGGTATTCCTTCACCGCTTGTATCTACCTGTGATGCCAGGTAATCAAGCCTGTCATCTACCAGCTCCTTTCCCGTGCGTGCCGAAAAATCGTACGTAAGTATGGTGTCTTCATATACTTGGTCTGTCATGACACCAGCCATAAGATCATGAGCCTGGTTGAATAGTGATGGCTCCCAGGCATCCCATACCTTTTCCTCAGCAGTCGGCCGCCCGAGCCAGTTGCCTATAGCACCCAGCTTCTCCGCTGTGGTGAGTAGCCTCTCAACGTTTCTCAGCTTCTGCTTCAGCTCAATACGGCTGCTGTAAGCTCCCTGGAAAATAGGATTAAGATCTCCGCTGATGACAGGCCTGTCTGTTCTTTTCTCCATAGTAGCCTCAAAATCTGTTGGCACAGCAAGTCTCAGGTTGAAAGGTTTGTCACTCAGTTTTTCAAATTTCCCGACCATAACAGGCAGGCTTTCCAGAGGCTCAGAAACGTCACATTCTGCCATACCTATGCGGTCATTTCCTTTATATAAATGGGACAGTGATTCAAATCTCTTTTTACAAAAGGTAATAAACTCGTCAATTTTATCAGGAGATCCCGCAAAATTGCAATACGATTGTGCAAGATAAATGGCTGATATACGGGTTCCGTCAATTCCCTCCCATAACCATTCAGAGGGTACCTTCGAGTCGGGAGCGCCACGCTGGAACCAGTATGAATTAAAACCTGCCTTTTTAAGGATCTGCGGCATCTGGGCATTGTGTCCGAATGTGTCAAGGGCCCAGCCGATGGTCACATCAACTCCCAGCTTATCCCTGAAATAACTTTTGCCATAGAGGAACTGGCGTACCATTGATTCGCCCGAAGGTATATTAGCATCAAACATAGAGTCTATCCCTCCAACTATCTGTAGCCTGCCTTCATTAACAAATTGATAAAAAGCAGCTGCCTCTTCAGGATATCTCTCAAGAAACGGTTTTACATAACAGACCTGATCGAGTGTGAATCGATAATCCGGATAGTCATTTAATAATTTAAGTGCTGTCAGGATATTTGGCAGACCCATATCAAGATATTGCTCCCTTGTCTTGAATACCGCTCCTTCCCAGTGGGTATGAGGTATGATCCAGAATGTATCTTTTGGAGCAAGCGTTGATAACATGGATGATTCGGGATCTGTACTGCGGCCGCGTGTATAACTGCCAGATGCAAACAATTCTGTAATATTACCCACACCTAATGTTCCCGCAGCGCCTAGAAATGCTGCATGTGATACAAACTTTCTTCTGGTAAGAAAACTTTTCTTTGTCATAACCTTTAATTTTTTTTAAGCTAGAATTAGTAATTCAACAACAGGATTATTTAAGGAAAAAATATTGAATAGCGATCAGTTGACAAATATTATTATGAAGTCGAATTTAGTAAATAATGCGAATTAAGGGTTGAAAGTTGAATTAGTTATTATTATATAAATATTTGATTGTCAATAAAATACATTAAATATATTTGATCAAAACCTTGATAATCAATATCATAAGACAAAAAGCGCTAACTAATGTCGATAAGCATGATTCCCAAGGCAAAAGAATTAGAACTAATTTCTATTTATCTGTATATCTGTGATATATATGACTCAGAGCTTAAATATCTCTGTCAGCGGTTCAGCAATAATAATGAGCCTGAATTCACTGATCAGGAGGTTATGACTATTTATCTTTATGTTATGCAAGTTGAACAACGGTTAAGGATAAAACAAATACACAGTTTCGCCAACGATTATCTTCGATCCCGGTTCCCTCTGCTCCATTCGTATGAAGCATTCAATATTAGGGTAAATCGGTTAAGTGAAGCTTTTAAGCATTTGTCTGGCTTATTATTGTCTGATTATTGTCCCTATGACTGTCAACCTGATACCAGCTTGATTGATTCACTTCCTATTATTACAAGCTCAGGGAAGCGCCCAAATGCGGTGGCAAAAGAATTGACTGATAAAGGTTTTTGCTCAACTAGAAGCATGTATTACCATGGATCAAAACTTCATGCTTTAGCATTTTCCAGACATGGACATTTACCCTTTCCTGAAAGCATCATTGTTACTCCTGCCTCTGAAAATGACCTTAATGTGCAAAAACAATACTGGAGTGGCTTTTCTAACAGAACATTTTATGGTGACAAAATCTATTATGATGAAGATTTTTTCAATAGAATGATTCAGATGAATAACTCAAAAATGATGATCCCCCAAAAAGCTGTTAAAGGCCAAGCCATAATTATTGCTCAAAGGGATAAAGCAGCTAACAACCTTTATTCAACTGCAGTATCAAAGATCCGCCAGCCTATTGAAGCTTTATTCAATTGTCTAATAGAAAAAACGTACATTCAAAGAGCGTCTAAGGTGCGATCTACCAGTGGTCTTATTGTCCATATATTTGGAAGAATCGCAGCTGCTTACATATTTTCAATTTTTAACTCTTGATTCGCATTAATAATTAAATAAAGATAATTAAATTTGATTAAATGCAATTTGATTTAACAGGAGATGGATAATACAAATACTTTTCACCATCCAAAAAATGCCCTGTGGTTAAGCGTGAGTGGGCTGGAAAGTATAACCCTGGATGCAGTTAAGTGTCTTTGCCTACAACATCTCGGTTATTATGCGCCAAAAGAAAGATCGAAGTTCTATCGATTGGTTTATTTCGATGCCTGCCAAAATGAGCAGTAGTGGGTATCAATCGGAACTTAAATTGGACGAAGAACATTTTTATAAAGCTGACCGGGAGGAGCTTGATATGCTCATCGAAGCAGCATAAAAACAAAGAAAGGAGGTAAATATGAGAGTCAACACGAAAGTGTATGGGCGATGTTCGTTCCATTAGCTCAAAAAAGGAAAATCTGAGGGCATTTTATTCCCAAAAGACAAAAGATAAAAAATATTTTTGACTGGAGTTAAACCAAATTGACCATGATAAAATAGCTTTGGTCTTATTGCTGGTATAAAACCCGGCTCAAAAAAATCAATTTGGATTTTTAAGGAATAATATAAGAAGGAATATTTATGAAAAAATTAAAAGGCATAACAAAATATGTTGTTTTAATCCTGGGTATAGCGGTTTTGATCTACTGCGGGATAACATTATCAGGGGAGAATAATATGTTTAAGAAAGGACTAAGCAGTTATATAAATATATTGAGCGGGACAGGCAATGGTCCGGATAGATACTCTCACGGGCACACGCATCCCCTTACAACATTGCCCAATGGGTTTACCATGTGGGCACCCATGACCAAGGTTGCCGATAGCTCTAATTTCTACAGATATTCTGACACTACAATTCAGGGATTTACAGCAACCCATATTCCGCACAGATGGATTGGCACCTATGCAAGCTTTGTCTTCATGCCCGTTGCAGGCGATTTGATTACTGACCCGGACGGCAGGGCAGTTGCCTTTAACCATAGTAATGAAATTGCAAAAGCTCATTATTACAGTGTTGAAATGGATAACGGAATCAGGACAGAAATAGCACCAGCTATGAGGTCAGCTTTTATAAAGATCAGGTTTCCTGAGGGCAATTCACATATTTTGTTTGATGGGCTCACTTACATAAGTATAGACGAAAGTAAAAAAACTATCACAGGTTATGTGGACCAGAAGGCCCCGAGATTTTATTTCTATGCCGAAATTGACAAAAGTATAATATCTTCAGGGTACCCGGCAAAAAGATGTGCCACTTTAGGTTTTTCAACAGGAAGAAATGAAACAGTGAATATGAAGATTGGCACATCATATTTCAGTATCGAACAGGCCAGGGAAAATCTTAACAGGGAGATTGGCAGGAAGACATTCAACCAGGTAAAGAAGGAAGCTGAAGAGATATGGAATAATGTCCTGGAGAAGATAAGGATTGAAGGGGCTACTGAAGATCAGATGATTACATTCTATTCAAATCTTTACCGTACTAAGATATATCCTAATGCATTCTGGGAAGATATTGAAGGGGAGATACAACATAAGAATCCATATGGTGGCGTATTTCCAGGTAAGCTATATGTTAATAACGGATTCTGGGATACATATAAGAGCACATGGCCACTTTATGCACTTCTGGAGCCAGCCCTGACAGGAGAGATGCTTGAGGGATTCCTGAATTTCTTCAGGGAATCAGGTTTTGTACCCCAGTGGTCGCATCCTGTCGATTATGATTATACTCCGGGAACGCATTCAGATGTATTATTTGCAGATGCATATATTAAAGGTATCCGGAATTTCGACTTTGAAACCGCGTACGAGTCGATTTTGTACAATGCCTGCCAGCCCGCTTCAAGAAGGAAGATAAATGAGCGTTCCGTATTCCTGGGGTATGTTCCGGATGATTTGCATGGGGCATCAGGTTCATGGACACTTGAAGGTGCGATGTGCGATGCTGCAATTACCCGGATGGCTAAAGCTTTAGGCAAAACAGATGATTATGAGTACTTTAAGAATAAGTCATTAAGCTATTCGAACATTTTTTCATCTTCAGTCGGCGGATTCTTCAGAGGAAGGAAATCAGACGGGACATGGAGAACCTCAGACTCAGATTTCAAACCCAATGAATGGGGATACGAATTCATGGAAGGGGCTCCCTGGCAATATCGTTTTTCGCCTGCATTTGATGCGCAGGGACTGGCAAATCTTTTTGGAGGAAGAGCCGCGCTGACTGAAAAACTAGATGAGATGTTCACAGCACCCGGAGATTTCTTAACCGGTAGCTACGGTTTTACCATACATGAGATGCAGGAAACATATGATGCAGGTATGGGTCAGTATTCGCATCCCAATGAGCATAATCATTATACTCCATACCTTTACAGTTATACAGGTATCCCTTCCAGAACTGCTTCCAGGGTCCGCGACATTCTGACCAGGTTATACAGCTCAGGAGTAGAAAATGGCGGTGGATATATCGGTGATGAAGATAATGGCGGGATGTCAGGATGGTTCATATGGGGTGCCCTGGGAATAATGCCGGCACCCGGAGCTACATCAGAATATATTATTGGTTCACCACTTTTTTCGAAGGCTGCAATACACCTCGGGAATGGGAAAGTATTTGAAATAATAGCCAGGGGTAACAGTGAAACAAATATATATGTTCAAAATGCAACTCTGAATGGAGAGAATCATTCAAAGAATTACATCAAACATTCAGATATAATTCAGGGCGGAATCCTGATATTGCAGATGGGCTCTAATCCATCATCAGAGTGGGGTACAGGTGCTGATGATCTGCCATCTTCAATAACAACCGGAACTGAAATGCCCTGGCCACTGAAAGATATCACAAGCTCATCCAAGGTTTCTGACAGCGGGGGATTAAACAAAGAAAATGCATCAGATGATTATGCTCTTTCGATGTGGTCTGTTTCATCTTCAAATGGCTGGATCGAGTATCAGCTTTCAGAACCTGAGAGAGTCAGCATGTATACAATAACATCATCGGACGATTCTGCGAAAAATCCAAAGGACTGGATATTAAAAGGATCAGCAGATGGGAAGATATGGATTAGTATTGATACCAGGGCAGGGCAGCTCTTTTTATGGAAATTCCATACACGGAGTTTCTCTGTCAGCGACAGCAATAAATATCAATATTACAGATTTGAGATAACTGCAAATAATGGCAGCGATAAAACTGCTCTGGGCGAGTTGGAATTATTAAGATCGGCAAAATAAGGAATGTGCCCTTTTATTTACACTTATAATGTATCAGATCCTAGTTGCGGACAACCAGCAAAGCACAATTAAGTTTGACTATTTCATTACAATATCCGGAATTTCAGTTTGCAGCAACATCGTTCAGCGAATGGTAATTAGGATCCAAAGCATAAGAAATGAAAAAAATGGCACAAGAGTCATTTGAAAAGTAAAGATATCTGTCACTTTGCTTGTCATAAATATTGACATTAACATATTTAGGCACAGAATAATAATCTGCAAGGGCCTCTGCCCTGTACCTGAGTTCATATGAATTATAATTATCCATGATATTTACAAACCAGGCATGGATTTTCAACAGTAGAGATAAATTTTCATAATGAGTAAGATTCTTAACCGTGGATTTTATTCATTTTTCCCCTTTTGCCTGGGAAGTTGGTTGTTTGGTCGGGTTTACATGAAGATAGTGATTATAACAAGATCAACCGTATAGACTATGCAAACCGGGTACTTAAAGTTATGACACCAATCCAGGTCGTTTTCCCAGCTGATCCATAACCGGTCAGATTTATCACAAGCTAGAGATGGTTTGGTATTCAGGTTTACTCTGTTCTTCCAGCTCCCTCCGGTAAATACAGGGACTCTCTTTTTAACTTCCAATGTATTTGGGTCAATAATGTTCATACTAATGTTCAGATGAACACCATCCGTAATAACGTGTGCCATGTATACGAAACCATCTTTCCCCCAAGCTATCGCAGGATCAAGACAGCATTCATCGTAATGAGTGACCTGTACCGGGACTTAGGGCAATTAAAGTCGATGCTGCACCCAGGTCCCTTATAAATACCCTCCTCTTCATTGGTTAAGTATTGAAAAGACAGAATTTAATAATTTGTAAATCAGTTACTTCTCAAGTTGTAATTTGATAGTTTTAATCTCAAAGGGGCCGATGTCAAATTGGACAGTATCCATTGCAACTTTCAACTTACTCCCGGTGTCCTCAATAAGATTGGCTTCCCAGGCAGAGTTTATTTTCGCCCTGCTCCTGATTGCAACTTCCTTTGTTGCCCTGCCTGATGCTTCGTAAAGTCTGAGTATCGTCGAACCATCTGGTCCCGGTTTCAAAGCTGATAAAACTACATTCGGCTTCGACACTTCCAGCAATCCCCACACCTTCGGCAGCTTTCCTTCATGAATGCCTGACTTGCGGCAAAGCAACGGATTGTTATACTCAAGCCCATGCCTGTAAATCTCAGCCTGTTGCCAGGTTTCCTCATGGGGAACAAGTGAATAATCAAATTCCAATTCCTTACCTACCATAAAACCGGCGACTGAACTCATCCATTGTTCAATATCTTTATCGAACCGGTGTGATCCATACGACATAAGGGATGCTGAACGCATCAGGGAAAGGATCATCGTTGAATCGCTTGTGAGATTGCCAGGCAGCCCCCTGTTTAATACTGAAAGACCTTTATTCCCATCACTGTAATCTGCCCAGTTCTGGGCCGGCAATTCAATACCGTTCGGCCGTTCAAGCGATCCGAAAGGTATCTCATGCACAGTCTGACCATTCCTGATCGTCGTCGGAAATAATACCTGGTAACGAACGTATTTCTCGTTATTCATAATTTCAGTCCGAATATCAATACGTCTCAATCCCGGGTATAGCCTTACCCTGGTGGCAAAAGTACCCTGAAGGGTGTCTGCAAACGTGTTATACAGGCCGAAATGGTGCGCAACTTTAAATTCAGAATAGACCGGCCCTTTATGTATTACACCTTTCTCCCCGCGATACTCTGAGCTGAACTGATCCCGACTGGCTTCCGGAACCGGCTGCTTGCGATTCATGGCTATATTACTTCCTCCTTTCAGGTTTTCATAAAGCTCCCATAAGTCACCACCATCAAACTGGCGCACAACCACATTCCCTTCTCTTTCCAGTACTTCCCACTGATTTGATCTGAGCACCAGGCTGGTCATTGCCCCTGTCAGAAAATCAAATTTTATTCTATAGTACTCATTCTCCAGCTGCCCCTCACTGTTTTCCTGACTTGCATTGAGCGGAGATGCTTTTGTCAGCGGGATAACTCTGTAAACGGCTTCCCCCATCGCGGGTATTTCCCTGGCAATGAAGATTATCTTCGCATTCTTAATACCTCCGTCACGGAAACGCTCTGCTTCAAGTATTTCAACAGGAATTACCCTATTCGACGTATCAACTACCTGGATATCAACAATCCCTCCTTTTTTAAAGCCTACTGTTGTCTCAACAACATCGTCACGCTTCCAGCCAAGTGAATTGAATATCACAAGGGGTATCCCTTCACCAGTGGTATCAATCTGCGAGGACAAGTAACCAAGACGGTCATCGACTAATTCATTACCCAGATGTGTCGAGAATTTGTAACCCAGCATCGTGTCATCATTGACATGATCCATCATGACCCCCGCCATAAGATCGTGGGCCTGGTTGAACAACGAAGGTTCCCATGCGCTCCATACCTTTTCTTCAGTTGTTGGTCTCCCAAGCCAGTTGCCAATTGCACCCAGCTTTTCCGCTGTCGTGAGCAATCTCTCAACATTTCTAAGTTTCTGCTTCAGTTCAATCCTGCTGCTGTAGGCTCCCTGGAAAATGGGATTAAGCTCACATTTTATTACCGGGCGGTCAGTCCTCTTGTTTATCACCTCCTCATATTCTGTCGGAACGGCAAGCCTGAGATTAAATGATCTGCCGTCCTGCAGGTTAAATTCTTTGACCCTGTCAGGGACACTCTCCACCGGATTGACCACATCAGGGCTGCCAACCCCAACCCTTTCTGTGCCATAAGCCCAGGGAGTAAGTGAATCGAACTTCTGTTTCATGAAGTTTGTAAATTCATCAATCTTATCGGGGGAATGACCAAGGAGTCCATAACCCTTTGGAAGGTAAAAAGCAGGGATCCGTGTGCCGTCAATACCTTCCCATAACCATTCTGACGGTACTTCAGTATCTGGCACACCCCGCATAAACCAGTAAGATTTAAACCCTCCCTGTTTGAGGATCTGTGGCATCTGGGCGTTGTGACCAAAAGTATCAAGTGCCCACCCGACAGTCACATCTACTCCCAGCTTCTCCCTGAAATAATTTTTACCATATATCATATGACGTACCATTGATTCCCCTCCCGGGATATTGGCATCGAACATGGAGATATTACCTCCGACAACCTGAAGCCGTCCTTCCCTTATAAATTGCTTAAATGCAGCTGCCTCTTCAGGAAATCTCTCCAGAAAAGGCTTAACATAGCAAACCTGGTCAAGAGTAAAACGATAATCCGGGTACTCATTCAACAGATTTAAAGCTGTCAGTATATGTGGTAATCCTATTTCGAGGTATTCCTCCCGGGTTTTAAATACCGCTCCCTCCCAGTGTGTAGAGGGAATAAACCAGAAAGTATCTTTTGGAATTGATTTAGAAAACATTTATGTGCGTTTTTATAATTATAATTTCTGAAGTTTCAACTTAAATGTCTTTATTTCAAATGGTTTCAGATCAAACTGTAACGTGTCCATTGCTACTTTCATTTTTGCCCCTGGGTCCTCTATCAGATTCGCTTCATTAGCTGTTAAAATTCTGGCCTTACTTTTTATTTTAACACCTTGTGTCGCCCTGCCGGATGCCTCATAAACCCTGAATATTGTGGTTTCGTCTTTACCCGGTTTCAATGATGATATAACTACATTTGGATTGGAAACTTCCAGCAGTCCCCATGTTTTCGGTAACTTACCTGAATGAATACCTGCCTTGCGACATAGAAGTGGATTATTAAATTCCAATCCATGCTTATATATTTCAGCTTTGCGCCAGTCTCCTTCATGAGGAACCAGAGCATAGTCAAACTCCAGGTTAGCACCCAGCATCAATCCCGTATCGGATGACATACCCCGTTCATATCCTCCACCATAGCCATATGAAGCAATGCGGGCCGATCGCATCAACGAAACCATCATTGTGGAATCGCTTGTGAGATTCCCCGGCAGCCCTATATTGAGTATTGCAAGTCCTTTTGATCCATCACCGTAGTCTGCCCAGTTCTGTGCCGGAAATTCAATACCGTTAGGTCTTTCTATAGATCCAAATGGAATTTCATGGACTATCTGTCCATTCTTTATTGTTGTCGGGAACATCACCTGGTATCGAACAAACTTCTCATTGTTCTCAATCCGCGTCTTTATATCGATCCGATTCAAACCTGCATATGTTCTTACTACAAAGGAAATAGCTCCATCTGCACAGTACCTGTGTGGCCCGAGTTTATATTCTGAGTAAACCGGGCCCCGGTGAACAGTACCACGTTCCCCTCGATACTCGGTGCTGAACTGGTCAACATTTATTACCGGAACCGGTTGCTTCCTTGTCATGTTTATATTACTGCCACCTTTCAGGTTTTCATAGAGTTCCCACAGGTCCCCTCCGTCATATTGATGAACCACTACATTCCCGGCATTATCCAGAACCTCCCAGTTGTTCGATTTTAAAGCAAGGCTGGTAATAGCTCCGGTTGACAGGTCTAATGATATTTTAAAGTGTTCATTTTCCATTATACCATCGCTGCTCTCGCTGCCTGCATTGAGCACTGATGCTGATGTTAGTGATATAACCCGGTAAACAGCCAGTCCCATCGCAGGAATTTCCTTAGCAATGAAAATGATCTTTGCACTCTTTATCCCTCCCCCGCGGAACCGTGTTGCTTCTAGTATCTCAACAGGAATTATCTTATTCGATTGATCGACTACCTGTATATCTACAATGCCTCCCTTCTTAAATCCAACTATTGTTTCAACTACATCATCCCTCTTCCATCCAAGTGAATTGAATACTACAAGTGGTATTCCTTCACCAGTTGTGTCGACCTGTGTTGAAAGGTAGTCAAGCCTGTCCTCGACCAATTCAATACCTGTACGTGTTGAAAAGTCATAAGTAAGGATTGTATCTTCATAAACATGATCTGTCATGACACCTGCCATAAGGTCGTGGGCCTGATTGAACAGGGATGGTTCCCATGCGCTCCATACCTTTTCTTCAGTGGTAGTCCTTCCAAGAAGGTTCCCGAGAGCTCCGAGCTTTTCCGCTGTTGTAAGCAACCTCTCAACCTTCCTCAGTTTCTGCTTAAGCTCGATACGGCTGCTGTAAGAACCCTGGAAAATGGGATTTAACTCACCTTTAAGTACTATCCGATCGGTCCTTTTATTTACAACATTCACAAAATCTGAGGGTCCGGCAAGACGCAGATTAAATGGCTTATTACTTAACTTCTCAAATTCGGCTACCATTACCGGTACACTCTCGTTAGCATCTTCAACATCAAGACTGTCTATTCCAACCCTGTCATTACCATAAGACCATGGATTTAGTGAATCAAACCTTTTCTTCACACTGGCAACAAATTCATCAATTTTATCAGGAGTACGACCAAGAAGTCCATATCCTCTCGGCAGGTAAAATGCAGCAATCTGAGTTCCATCAATACCTTCCCATAACCATTCGGAAGGTATTTCGTTGTTTGGTACGCCGCGCTGGAACCAGTATGAATCATATCCTGCCAGTTTCAGCAGCTGTGGCATCTGGGCACAGTGTCCGAAAGTATCAAGCGCCCAGCCAACATTCACATCCACTCCCAGGTTTTCCCTGTAATAGGTCTTTCCATAGAGCATATGCCTCACCATTGACTCGCCACAGGGAATATTTGCATCAAACATAGAAATTATTGCACCTACAATGTGCAGCCTTCCCTCCTTTACAAACTGGCGAAAAGCCACTGCTTCTTCCGGATATCTCTCCAGAAAAGGCTTAACATAACATACCTGGTCGAGAGTAAACCGATAATTCGGATAGTCATTTAAAAGCCTGAGCGCTGTAAGTATATGTGGTAAACCCATCTCAAGATATTGTTCCCTCGTCTTGAAGACAGCGCCCTCCCAATGTGTGGCGGGAATAAACCAGAAAGTATCCGCAGGAGCCAGTACCGGATCCGGATTTGAATCAAAATCTGATTTTGCCCCAGCATTATTCGCTTCTGATGAAAATAATACTGCAAAATTACCTACGCTGAATGTACCTGCCGCACCAATAACGGCTGCATTTGATATAAACTTTCTTCTGCTTAAGGAATTTTTCTTAGTCATAACTTCATTTTTAATTTGTTTATACTTGGATGTGAGTGTGATGCATTATTGTAATCTTTTTACCTGAACAGGGAGATCCCGGGAATACCATACGATGGTTATCAGGAAATAAATACTTTTCATTTTCTCATTTTAAGATGCTGGCTGATTCTCAATCAATCAGGACATTACAGTATCCTGACCGGTTTTTGCTTGCCGGAATATACCTTTTTACCGTTCAGCAATATAATAAAAGTATCATTAAAATATATTAAATCGACCTTGTTTTGTTTCCATCCATAACCTGATATATTCAGCCGGTTATTTGAGGGAATCTGCGGATTTATCCAGAGAGACCCGTCTATCCTCGGATCAAAACCAGCCATTCCATAAAGAATAGCCTGAGCACCTGTCATACCTGATATTTCATTGGCTCGTTTATTTACCGGAACAGCGGGCCTGTCAGCAAATTGTTCCTGGGGGTAATAAGGCAGATGTCTGCCCATCCAGAAAAAGCGCTGCAGAATATCCAGTGCAAGCTCCGGTCTTCCAAGTTCATACATCGTAAGAGCCAGTATCGGGCCCTCTCCTGTATAGGCTCCGCCACCGGACCAGTCGGGATCATTTACCTCGTAATGAATTTCGTCTTCGCCTGATATACTGCTCACACCGTAAGGGAATAAGAAGGCGCCATCTCTTAAGTGGGTGATCAATGCATCTTCCATATCTCTGGTACATACACCTGCTCTGAGAGCATCATATGCCTGAATGGAATATATTATTTCTTCGTGTCCGTCAGGATAGATACATTTAAACCATCTTGCCCCGGGGTCCCACAGGGTTGTCCGAACTGCTGATCTGATTTCTGCAGCCGATTTCCTCCATTGATTAATACTGGCATTGTCATATCCGGCTTCCTCTCCCATATCAGCCAGACGTTCAAGGCACCAGGCCCGTTCTGAATTAGGACTTGCAACAAAATGTTCCCATCCCGCGCTCCTCATTTCAAGTAAGTTATTCTGAATCCCATAATCAATCAGTCCATTCTGCCTTGATTGAAGCTCTTCATTTTCCATTACTAATCTTACAGCTTCATCAAATAGTTCTCTTTGTTCACCCGAGTGTTTCCAGATAGTCCAGACCAGGTTAACATATGACCATGTACTATATGAATAAGGTACGCCAATACCCGATCCGTCGAGTGTATATGCATAATATTTTGTAAGGTCAATGGCAGTCATTGCCTTCGCATTATCAACAACTTTATCTCCTAACAACAACGAGGCCATTTGTGGAGAATATCCGGCAAAATCCCATAAGTAGGAACAGATCCCGCCGCCATCAATCCCAAGAGTTGAAAGAAACGGATTCACAGCAAATGAGGGATTTTCCCAGATACAGACCAATCCGCTAACTACAGATCGTTTATAATAGTCATCCAAACCGGGAATATCACTTTCAACAACAGGAATGTTATTCAATGCCCATGCCAACCTTCCTTTCCAGGCTTGCTCCGTCTCAACCTCCCATTCTTTGAGACTTTCCGGGGGAAGAAATGGTTTATTCTTTTCGGTGAATACAATTCCCAGATATGTTATTTTGCTTTTATCAGCAGCGATTTCCATCTCAGGTGATTCCTTCAAAAGAGTAATACTCACCGATTCATTAGACCAGTGATGGTCTCCGTCAGACTTAGCATCATTGCCTCTTGGAGGCTGACCAAAAGTCCAAGAGCTCAATGGATTAACTAAAGGCTTGCCTGGACTGATATCAGGCATAAACTTGACATTCATTGATTTTCCTGTCCGGTTTTTCAGAGTCATTTTCAGTAAAAATCCTGTCCTGTTGTATAATGGAATGAGCTCACTTTGTACAGAGAAAGATATCAGGTCGTTCTTAACTATAAAATGATATGTCCCATTTCTTATTATCCTGTCGGGTCTCCACTTACCTCCGGAATATAATAATCCTACATCACCTTTTCCTGTACTGCCAATATCTTTGACAGGATGTCCGTTTACCGCCAGTGTCATAACAAGTCTGAAATCTCTTCCTGCAAGCGGCGGACCATAACAATCACCCACTCCCATTACCGTATTTGAAACAGGGGTAACAGTGCTCCATCCGCTCATCACCCACATATGGTTTGATGGAGAGAGGCTTGCATTCAGGTCAAGCGCAAAATCTTCAAGTGTATATTTCTGGTCCGGAAGGATCTTTTCTGAGCCGACCTTTTTGCCCGGTTGTGCATCACAGACAGTAAAGGCTGTCCACACTATCGAGCTTGTTATCAATAGTTTTCCTATTCTCATATCTCAATTATTCAGGGGGATATATTCCGGTTCCCCAGTTCTTATTTGGTTCACTGCCCAGCCACAATTCAAGAAGTCCTCCTTTAATGAAATCCGAATGACTGATCCAGAACTGGTTCAGAGGTTTCCCATTGAGAGAAGCCCGCTGGATATAACAGTTCTTTTCCGAGTTATCATAAGTTCTTATAACGAATTTTCCACCTTCATAATAAGATTTATCGAGGCTGATAGTAACCTCATCAAATACCGGGCTTGTAATATCATATACCGGGTTTATTGAGGCCGTCCCTGTAAGACTGAAAAGCCCAATTGCCATTAAAGCGCTGACACCACCCATCTGTCCCTGGTCTTCATCATGTCCTCCGTAACCTTTATCAGGAGTAATGGCTCCGTAAGCCTGTTCATTTACTCTCCGTACCCAATACTGGCTGAGCCATGGTTTGCCTGCATAGTTGAATACATGAGCATTTGAACAGCCGGGTTGATTTGCATAACTGACATACCCGCCTCCGTACCCAAAAACAAAATCCTGAGGTGCTGCCATTTCAAAAGCATAATTTAATTTATTGCACAGAGAGTCATTCCCCCCCATCATGATAGCCAGATCAGCTATATCGTGCGATACTGACCATGTTCCCTGCCATGAGTTGGCTTCAATCCAACCACTCCCTCTTAAAGGATCATTATGAAGCCACTGACCGTTCTTATCCTTCGGGAAGATTAGTTTTTGCTGGTCATTATATATATTCTTCCATCCAGCCGAACGCTTTAAGAAATATGATTCATCCTTTTTCTTCTTCAATCCTTTGGCCATTTGGGCCAGAGCCCAGTCCTGGAAATTGGCTTCAAGCGTTATCCCGGCATTACCCGGGTGATAGCCATTTTTCAGATAATATTCATCTATACCCATCATACCACCGGGCATGTGATTGAACTTCATAACGTCAAATGCATGAAGTGCATCAGTTTTTTTGAGAATCCCTTTTGTATATGCTGAAACTATGAGATTGGTTGCAGGACAGCCGGTCATTATATATGAATAACCGCCGCCACACGGACCCCTTGGTAATAGTTTCCCGTTATCGGCATACTGTACCAGTGAAGCTGCAATTTCATCCAGTACTTCCGGCCAGGCCAGTCCCCATAGGATGTTCAGGTTCCATTGAGTCAGCCAGAATGCGTCTGAATTATACATATGGAACTTAACTTTCCCATCGACTGTTTTTGGCAGTGTTCTGACTTTAAATATGTTATCTGTAAATGAACCTGTTCTTACACCCTGTGTATTATCCGGATAATCACCGTTTACATCATCCAGCTTATGCCTGCCAAGAAGTGCATGCCAGAGGTCTGTATAAAATTTTATTTTCCGGACGTCGGTACCTCCTTTTACATCGATACGTCCGAGCCATTGATTCCACTCATCTCTTGAATCCCGCCTTACCTTATCAAAATCCCAGTGGTTGCATTCGCTGATAAGGTTTTTACGTGCATTTTCAATGCTTGTATAGGAGACAGCGAATTTAACCTGTACCTGGTCGCCGGCTTTAACTGAGTAACTGGCGCTTACACCCGATGAAGGTGCATCGTGATAACTGATTCCCTCTTTAAGTTTTGGGGTACTGCCTGATTTACCTGTGAGTTGAGAGATATTAAAAAGCTTATCTTGATCGATCCATCCATCAAGAGCCTCATATGGCCGGTCGAACTGTGCAACAAAGTATATTTTCACATTTCTGGGGCCTCCCCACAAACGGCCAGTTGTATTTACTTCACCTTCCACTTCAGAATCACTTACCCTCATTACTCTTCCATCGGTCATTGTTGAAGTACCTACGTATCCTCCCAGGTTCAGCAATATCTTTGATACTACATCCTTCGTGTATGTCAGACGGTAGAAGCTAACTCTGTCTGTAGCAGTTAGTTCCACCCATATATTATAATCTTTCAGATAGAGCCGATGGTAGCCTGGCTGAACTATTTCATCATCATGTGAAAATTTTGATTTCCACTTTTGTTCACCTGCTGACGGATCAATATCCCCGGTTGTAGGCATCAGGGTTATGCCTGACAGCATCCAGCAATGGACCTGTGGAAAACCCAGGACTTCCAGTGAATTATAGTTATAACCTCCACCGTACTGATTCTTATTTCGTGTCAGGGGTGCAGCACCAATCATACCAAAGGGCTGGTTCCCTGTGATAAAAAAGAAATATCTCCCTCGTGCAGATTCTGTATAAGGATCAACCCACGATACATAATCTTTATAATCCTCAGGAGCAGGGAATACCTCAATTTCAGAAAGACCTACTCTTATCCCGTCGGCATCTGTAACTTCAAGGCGCAGCCATTCAACTTTTTTTGCATTGAATGTTACAACCCTGGGACTGCCGTCATTGGGTATTAGAAGGACCTGCTCTTCACTCCCGTCACTGAAATGTAATACTCCCCCCGCGATATGTGTCAGTTCTGATGGTGTGTCATAGATAACAACCTTATTTATTGTAACAGGATGATCCCAGTCAAGCTGGATCCAGGGATAGTTGATATATCCCCAGGAAGTCATCCCGCTGTTGGAAATCCATTCTCCTTTGTTGCGAATATGTATTAATCCATCTGTGACTTTTTGAGGACCAGACTCATTATTTATGGCTGATGCTGCAGTAACCTTTGCCAGAGGTGCAATATTATCAGGTCCAGCCTTTAACATGTTACCTGCAATCAATGCAAAACATAACAGGACAAATTTAAATTTCACCAGGGGACCATTAAGAACCTGGCAGGAAAACTTAAGTTTTTTTTTCATGAGATATTCCGGATTATAAGTTAAAGCAATATTATTCAGTCAGGCATTGGTTCCGGCTGGAAAACATTAAAAAACATGAAGAACCTAATTACTTAAACTGGTACTTAATATCCCGTGAAGGAATATTTTTCTCCCTGATAATAATTTCAGAATTAATGATCTCTATTTTATCAACACCCTTATAATCCTCCGGAATTTTAGCCAGGAATGCTGTATAAGATTTGGAGATGACCTCATTGGCATCAATAAAATCATAAATATTTCGATCAAAGATCTTACCCTTCTTTGCAATAACAGGGAAAGGTTCGTGCAATCCTGTTGTACCGAATTCCATTCCGAAAGCTACCGGGGCATCGTTTTCCATGGAACGCCAGAAATTGATCCAGGGATACTCTTCTGTTTCCCAGATATATCCCAGCAAAAGATTTTTGCCCGGATTGGAGGCTGTAACCCAGCCGTACTTATCATTCCGGTTATACACAAAGGAAGATACTCTTGGCCACGGATTCGTAAATTGCCTCAGGCTGACCTTTTCTCCGTTATGAATTGCTTCAGGCCATCTTAATACAGGTTCTTCCTGGTTTAAACTGCCATCTTCCTTATCTTCAAAGCCCTTCTCAGCATTATTGTCAAACAGAGTTGACTTATCAAGGAAAGGAGGTCCTATAGTTACGTGCTGTACTATATTGAACATACGACCAAACTTGTTCAGATTTTTAATCTCTTCGGTCACAAAGAATAAAGGTTCATTTTCAGGCATCTCAATCTTTCTGGTAAGCTGTAATCCTCCCATCGGCAGGCTGCAACCCGAGGACCATGTTAACATCCCGTCAATTTTCTGAGGTCCTCCGAGACTTGTCCAGGTAACTGTATTAACTTCCCCGTGGTGAATGAAACCATTTGCCTTTTCACCTTCAGAAGGAGGTCCCCAACGGTCAAAACATACGAAATGTCCCATAAAATCAGGCATTGTAGTATCCTTAATGCGCCAATCCAATGGATTTAGCGGTAACTCTTTAAGGTGAAAATCAGGTACTGATCCACCATTCAGATTTACCTCTAGAACTGCTTTGCTATTTTCAATTTTCATAAAGGAATTTATTTGAGTTTCATTTTGAGGCGATTTGCCCGTCACAGCTTCAGATGGCTTCCCTGTACTCTTTGGCTGACATGAAGACATTCCTAAAATAATTAAAACCACTATTCCGGCCAGGTTCTTTTTCATAACTTGGTTTAACATTTAAATTAATAATAGGTTATCTTTAATTTCCCTTGTTTTGGAGTCCAGTTAAGATACATTTTATTGTTCAATAAAAATATAAGTTTTAAAAATAGATTCAAACAGCAGTACTGATTATATTTGCTCTTTCACCAATTAATCCGGCAACTAATAATAAATTATGCAAGCTATTTATTTAAACTATAAGAAAATGTGGAGAAGTATCTTAATTGGCTTATTGTCAGTAATATTGACATCATGTACAGGAACCTTTAACAGACAAAAGAATCCGGCAGATTATGTTAATCCCTTAATTGACACGAAGAAACCAAGATGGTTATATTTTTCCTCGGCTTGCAGGCCTTTCGGGATGGTAAGTCTCAGTCCTGATACCTGGGTACTGGGAACATGGAATTCCGGTTATCTGTACGATACAACCACCATACGATGTTTCAGCCATATACATTGCTGGCAACTTTCGGGCATTCCTGTTATGCCTGTTACCGGCAGCATGAAAGGTCAGCTTGGCTTTGAGGCAAACAAATCACGTTTTTCGCATGATAAGGAAGTTGTTAAACCCGGTTATCACAAAGTGGTACTTGATGATTACAATATTACTGCTGAACTGACATCAACATGCAGGGTAGGTTTTCACAGATATCTATTCCCCGGAAATCAGCCGGGGCATATTCTTTTTGATGTCGGGGCAGAACTGGGACAATCAGCAAGGGATTCAGCAGCGATAAGAAAATCAGGCGATTCAGAACTGGCGGGATATGCTATAATGTCACCTACAATAAGGCGTAAGAAACCATGTAAGGTATATTTTATTGCACAATTTAACAGGCCATTTTCCGCTTTCGGGGGGTGGAAAAAGCCGGTAAATGATAAGGAAGCAGAAAAAGCTTTATTCCGGGATATAAGCGGTTTACAGGGGATTGAATGCGGTGGTTATGTTACTTTCGATAATGCAGGAAAAAAGCCTGTATTGGTGAAAGTGGCTCTTTCATATGTCAGCGAAGAACAGGCCCGCATGAATATGAATGCCGAGCTGCCCCACTGGGATTTCGACAGGATAGTTAAAGAATCGCATGATGAGTGGAATAAAGAACTTGGTAAAATTGAAATTGAGGGAGGGACATATGCACAGCGGGTCAAATTCTATACAGATCTTTTTCATGTATTGCTTGGACGCCATATTTACAGCGATCACAACGGAATGTACACAGACAATACAGGGCCTGAACCACGTGCCAGGCAGATTCCCCTTGACAGCAGGGGATATCCCGTTTTTAACATGCATAATTCCGACAGTTTCTGGGGCACGGAATTTAACCTCAATATACTTTGGTCCATAGCCTATCCACAGGCTATGAACGATATGGCCGCCACACTAATTGAGTATTACAAAAACGGAGGATTGATAGCAAGGGGACCCAGCGGGGGCAATTACACCTTCGTGATGAATGGCGACCAGGCTGTTCCGCTGATAGCAGCTGCATACAACAAAGGTATCCGCAATTTCGATATCGAAACTGCCTTTGCAGGCTGCCTTAAAAATGCAGAACCGGGAGGCATACGTTCCCATGGCGGATACGAGGCAGAGGCAAACAAATATGTGGATTATTATGTAGAAAGAGGTTATGTCCCTGAAGGTATTCCCGGCGTAGGATGGCATAAAGGCGGGTGTGCCCTTACCCTCTATTTTGCGTACCAGGACTGGTGCCTGGCTCAATTTGCTAAAGGACTGGGGAAAACCGATATCTATGAACATTACCTTAAGCGCTCTTTCAGTTACCGTAACGTTTTCGATCTGGAAGTCGGATGGATGCGCCCCAGGGAGATGGATGGATCGTGGTACAAAGATTTTAAGCCAGTCGAAGAGAAGGGTGCTGCGAGAGGTTTCACTGAAGGGAACTCTGCAATGTTTACTTACTATGTTCCTCATAATATGAAAGACCTGATTGAAATGATCGGAGGAAATGAAGCTTTTATCGCCAAACTCAACAAGCAGTTTGAACTCGCCGCCCCCAACAGGTTTATCACACCTCATGGTTTACATGCCCGGAACTGGGTCGATTACGAGAACCAGCCCAGCTTTCATATGGCACATCTCTTCAGTCATGCAGGTGCACCATGGCTTACACAATACTGGCTGAGACGGCTGAAGGATGAGGTTTTCAGTGATATCACCCCTTATGGGGGATATAATGGTGATGAAGACCAGGGTCAGATTGGTGGTTTCGGGGTAATTACCTCCATTGGGCTTTTCGATATTCAGGGCGGTGCAGCGGTTGACCCTTATTACGAAATTACCAGCCCTGTCTTTGATAAGATCACCATTCACCTGGACAACCGGTATTATAAAGGAAAAACATTTGTAATTAAAACCATTAATAACAGCTCTGATAACATATATATCCAGTCTGCACGGTTAAACAACAAGACATTAAACAGTTTCCGGATTCCTCATTCTGCAGTTGCCAACGGAGGAGAACTGGAAATAGTCCTGTCTGATAAACCATCAAAATGGGGTGTTGTAAATGATTAAATATATACCCTTCCCAATGTCAGCAATTAAGATTTTTTGAACCATAAGAATACAAAATCTATCAGGAAATTATCGGAAATCATGGAAAATAAAACCTTTTCACCAGCAACACGGCAAAACCGCCGCAGTTTTTTAAAGTCCCAGGTTATCCTTGGACTGGGAGCCTTTACAACAGGAATGGTTATCCCTCAGGCTTGTGCTTCACCGCAAAAACCGGATAAACCCGGTGTAATGACTCAGGACGAATTACGGTTAAAGTACCAGGAATGTCTTGGCGGACCATTCCCTGAACCGCCATCACTAAATATTCAGTTAAGGGAGACCATACATAAGGATGGTTATCGTATTGAATCACTTACCTTTGAAGGATTGCCGGGAGATAGAATTACAGCATTATTACTCATACCTGACAGTGCAACTACCACAAACCCGGCACCTGCTATTGCCGTATGGCACCAGCACAACGGGGAATATCATCTTGGAAAATCTGAACCGGCAGGCCTTGCAGGTAATCCGATGCACCATACGGCATTAGCACTGGTCCGTGAAGGCTATGTTGTCATTTGTCCCGATGCATTGTGTTTTGAGGAACGTCAGGATCCGACCGGGAAGCTTAAGGGCGTGAATTATGAACGCTTCGAGTTCATGCGTGAAGTTGTGCAGGGTCGTTCTCTTGCATGGAGAGATATATTTGATATGAAACAATCCATAACAGTACTCTGTGAACGTCCTTACGTACGTGAAAATCTGATCGGATGCTATGGTCATTCGATGGGATCAACCCATGCCTGGCTGGTGGGACCGCTGGAACCCAGGTTGAAATGTGTCATTGGCAACTGCTGCCTTCCAACATATGAGGCAATAGAAGAAAACCATCTCCTGCATTGCTTCCCCAATTTTGTACCGGGATGGAGAAAATATGGAGATACTCCTGAAATTGCATCGCTTATTGCACCCAGGGCTTTACATCTGAACCTCGGGGAAAAGGATGCCGGCAGTCCGATAGAATCAGCAACCAGAGGGCTGAACCGCATCGCGGAAGTATACAGGAAGGAAGGGGTTCCGGACAACTTCACTTATTTCATTGAACCTGATACAGGTCACGTCCTTTCCGAGGCAATGTGGAAACATGTGAAAGAGTGTTTTGCCCGGCATCTTAAAACCGGATAACAGCTACTTGTTCATCAAGTCATTGCCTGTCATTTTTACTTCGACCTTTTCACCAGGTGGAACATTAATCACGTATGGGATACCAGGGATCAGATCGAAGCAGTTGTCGGTAATCTCAGATTCTCCATTTATGTCAAGAGTGAGAGCCCAGACATAGACAGGAGAAGTAATGATAACCTTGCTGCCACTTTGTTTTATTGAAATATCAGGTCTCAGCAAGACAAGGTCCTTAAACCTGGCCAGGAACAACCTGTGTTGTGATATAACATTCTCATTATTCTTTAACACAGCAAATGCTCCATGACTTTTAATACCTGCCTGTATAAAGAGGTTCTTATCAAATGAGGCGATTATTTTTGAAGAATTCGGCGGTAATACAACATTCTCAGACTTATTAACAGGAAGCTTTCCGCTTGTTTCAAACAATCCATACAGAAGCCTGCCCTTCCAGGATTCCTGTTTTTCGTTTATCCCATAGATATTTATCTTATTGCCTTCCTCTGCCACCACAACACAGATCTGTTCAAATGATCTTCTTACCGGATGGTAAGCCAGTTTCTTCCTGAGATAATAATCTACGATGGTCCATCCGTGGGTAACAGGCCACGAGTCATTATACATCCAGAATATGGCACTTGAGCTGCTGTACATACGTCTGTGAAAATTATTGATATACTCCATAAGTCCTTCCGACTGAAGCAATGCACTGGCAAAGACATAATCGTCAAAACTCATTTTTGAATAGTTCTTCCCAAGCCAGTCTTCAATGAATTTATATGTAACTCCTTTTTTATCAGTCACAAAGTTCATCATGTTATCGTGCAAATCCCATGAGAAGGACCGTATATATTGCTCACCTGGAGGCAGGAACTGCCGTAATGTGGCAGGTGAACTGGCGCCGAGAACCCCTCCTTCATTCGGGAAACGGTCCACATAATCCCTGTAAGCCCAGATGCTGGTGCTGTCCTTTTGAAGGGAGACACCCCATGGATGCTGATCGCCAGTTATCGGGCTGTTAGGAAACTGATGATCTTCTGAATATGGAGAACTTGGCCAGTAGAAACGGTACGGATCCTCTTCTTTCATTATGACCGGCATCAAATGGTGGTAAATCAGATAATCAGGGACTACTTTTCCGCTGTGCGTGTAACCCCATCCCCATGTCCCCCATTCCAGCTCATTGTTTCCACACCAGACAATCAGGGATGGATGATGTGCAAATTCACGGACAGCCCAGGTTATTTCTTTTTTGACATTATTATAAAACCCGACATCATCTCCCGGATATTCGGAACATGCAAAAAGGAAGTCGTGCCATACTACCACTCCTTTTTCGTCACACAGGCTCAGAAGTTCATTGCCTGCAAAAAGGCCTCCACCCCAGATCCGGAGAATATTAAAATTTGCATCAAGAGCCAGATCGACAAGTTTTTCAAGGCGTTTATTGTCAACGCTGCTGTAGATCATATCAGCAGGCACCCAGTTGCCACCTTTCATAAAAACAGGACGATTGTTAACCTTTATGGTAAAGTAATTACCTTCAACAGGATGCTGTGACCGGTCAATGTCAATTTTCCTGAATCCTATTTTTCTTGAACCAGAATCAATCACCTTGCCATTCTTCTTAATATCGATTCTCAGAGTATACAGATACGGATCGCCCTGACCTGCCGGCCACCATAACTCAGGTCTGTCTATTCTCATTTTTAATTCATACGGTTTTATTCCTTCAGATAGAGTAATTTTCCGGGATACATGCTGGTTTCTTTCAACCAGGATTGCTTCTGCTGTTACATCACCTGATTTGTCTGTCCCTTCAATGAATGCCCTGATTACCATATCAGCTGACGAAAGGTCATCATTCATTTTTATCCAGGGGACAATATTGTCAAGCCTGGCTTCATCTCTCCAGATAAGAGATACGTCACCGGTGATCCCGATGTTTATTAACTGAGGATTCCAGTCCCAGGAGAACTGGTACTGCGGCTTGCGTAACCAGTGTCGTTTGTTGAGATAAACATTAAGGGAATTGTTGTAGTCCTTTACACTCCTGTCCGCCGCATCATAGAGTCCGCTTTCTATACCCATGGTCAGAATATTTTTGCCCTCCAGGAGCTTCCCTGTAACATCTATTAAACAGGGAATAAAGGCATTATCATGCCTTCCGACCGGTTTCCCGTTAAGGCAGATTACTGCCGAATAATCGAGCCTGTCAAATTTCAGCCATACAGACTTGTTATTTATTCCCTCCGGTACAGAGAACTCCCTGTAATACTGCCAGTACTGTTCAGCTATCCACCTTGCCGATAAATAATTCATCCCATAATTAATATCACTGATCATACCTTTTTTCTGCAGTGACAATATAAGGTCCATGGGCACATCGATATCCATATAGCGGAGAGTGTCATTCAGGGGATTAATCATGCTGAAACCATTAATACTGTTAGGGCCATGATTACCATCATTCCAGGTAACTTTCCATCTGCCCGACAGACTTAATTGATTGTCAGGCTGGCTGTAAGTCTGGCAGTGAATCAATAATTCCAACAAAACCAGAACCAAAAACAGTTTTCCCTTAATTACTTTAGCCATATTAAGCTTATTTTAAGTGTGTTACATTCAATTTTATCTGAAAATAGATCATGATACAGTAACAAATTCAATAACTTTACGTATAATAATATTATAGCCTGTACTGTTTCGCAGGAAGTACCCGGACTTTATTGTCTTCAATGCATCATAGGGCTTCTTATCAGCAATCTTAAGTCCGGAAATGATTACCTGTTATTATTTTAATATTATATATTACCCTGCCCGATAGGATTGTAAGTATCTGAACACTTACTTAAGATCATATAATTCTTTAAGTTTATTAATGACAGGAAGATCCAGTACCGGATCGAAACCCAGCAGTTCTGTGAATGTTGATTCAAAATCTTTCTCAACAGAACTTAAGAATGTTATATCAGGAGGAAAACTGTTCCCTGTCTCATCTTTTACATTAAAACGCAACCCAAACGACATTGCCTTTAGTATCCTGTCGTATGGCAACTGACACTGCATTGCAAGATGTATTGCTCCCATGAACCTGTCATCAGCGCCGAGTTTCCGGATAAGGTCCTGACCTACCCGGAATATAGTATCCTGGAGGTCTTTATTCCTGAAACGGTATATAAGATCATCGATATGATCTTCCAGGTCTGAAACTGTAAAATCATCCGGATAGACTACCCTCAGGATATCTGCCGACTGGATCATGACATCCCTGGTAAAGTCTGAAACCTCTTTATGGTCAAGCACTTCATACATATAAACAGCATCAGGATACAGTAAATAACCGTAATAGGCTGCAGCAGCGTGTCCGAGATTATGGATAAAAGCTTTCCTGTCGACCCATGCTTTTATATTGCTTTTGGGGGCTAATCCTTTTACCTGTGGTATTGGATTCTTAAATCCTTTTCCATCGAGTATCAGTGTATTATAAGGTTCAGCAAATACAACAAGAGGATCTTTTTCCAGTTCTGCCAATGGCATTATGGGGACCATTTTCCCAATGCTGGTCTCGATAAGCCCCACATAGGTATCAACAGGGAATTCCGAAGGCAGCACCTTTTTCAGCTGTTCATCGACGAACTCAGCTGCCGATCTCATATTCTCGGCGAGTATAATATCAAGAGGTTTATCTGGATCATTAACAGATCTCTTTAAGAGAGCTTCCGCAATAACAGGTATCACTTTTTCAAGTGCATTTTTACCTACAGATATCGCCATAATTCCGGCAGTAGAAACAGCATCAACCACACTTTCCCTGTTAAAAGCAGAGATAGCCTGCACATTCCTGACAATTATCTCCTGTTCGGTTTCACCTTTTATGACAATCCTGTACCTGCCCTGCTGGTTAAGCATACCAATAACTGTCTGATCCACATCGATAAATACAACATTATACCCGCTGCACCCGAATAATTGTCCGACAAAGGAGCGGCCGATCTTGCCGGCCCCGAAAATGACTATTTTGTGTATTTCAACCTTCGATCTGTTCTTTATAGGCCTCATAGTATGGTTGCATTTTAGCCCGTTTTTCACCGGTTTCCTCTTCAAAATATGTACCTCCCATATAGAAACAGGTAAAACCACCTGAGACGACTCCCCAGCAGCAGGCCTCACGAAGATCAGGATGTCTGACTCCGCTAAGAAGCTGGGTCACAACAGATGCAATAATCCCCCCGACAAAATTATCTCCACAACCGGTAGTGTCTCCGCCTTGTGCATTCTTAAGCTCGCCGATTACTTTTCTTGATACAGGCATCTCGGTTAATCCGGATTCTGTAAAAAAGTGTCCATCAGAATAAGTCGATATATTTTTCGATCCGTTGGTTATTATCAAAGAAGAGACTCTCTTCTCCCGGAAAAATCTTATGGCATCCTGGGGATCGTGTTCTCCGCTCAGGCGGAAAGCCTCCTCCTGATCCGCAATGAGAAGATCGATATAGCTGTAACTTGCATCACTTTCACCCAACGGCCATTTCTGCAAGGGATTCGCCTTTTCATTCCTGAAATCAAAAACAGTGTTTACAATTGTTATGCATCCTTTTGATTTAGCTTTCTTCAGAAGAGTTGTCAAATGGTCGTGAATCTGTGGGACAAGAGCTGTGCCGCCGAATACAACAATATCGGAATCAAAAAAATCGTCGCCCAGTTCATCCGGTCTGTAATCCCATGCAGCTCCTATAGAGTTAAGAAAAGCTCTTTCCCCGTGCCCATTATCATAAGAAGGATCGGAGAGAACAACAGTAGATGGAGTACGATTATTTATAAGTTTGTAATCCCTGAGCACCACCGGCGTCTTCCGGAGTGCTGAAATGAGATACTGACCTATATCATCATTTCCGCCACGACCATAGAAACGAACCTCACACTGTTCTTTATCAACTAATTGAGAGACATTAATGAGTGAAACTATTGAGGGACCCCCAATGTTTATCTTATCATGGGTTCTGCCACCAGTTATTTTGTCAAGCACTTTGGTTAATGTACTCCCGCAATAATTCTCAAACTCCTCCTGAAATACAAGTTGCCCCGGTGTCAAACCTCCATCTCCCCGTTTTTTTGACAGGTATGGACTTATTTCTGCACTTTTAAAATTAATGTCATTGTATAAGAGATCAACCAGACAACAGCCTGTTCCTGAAACTATGATCTTTCCCGGCATAATATTATTCTAAGTGATGATTATTAATTTCAATAATTAAAGATACTTTTCATAGTCATTTACAAGAAGGTGAACCGGTTTCACATCCTCAACAATATCAGGGAACCTTCCTATTTTCTCATAGAACCTGTTATCATTGGCATCGTCATTTACCAGGCTGACCTCTCCTATTAATACTCTGCCTTTCCCTTTCTCACCATAAAACCTGTGATAAACTCTCGATTTCAGACATATGCTTTGCCCCGGTTTAAGAATCATAGGTTCTCCTGCTTTAACAGTGGTCAACACCCCGTCAATACTTACAGTTACCGGCTCAGGTGATAATTTATCATCATCAGTTGCATTGTAGAGCTCCATGACAAGATTGCCTCCGCCCCTGTTGATGATATCCTCTGTTTTGTTCCAGTGGAAATGCATCGGTGTCTCCTGTTCCTCATCAGAAACCATTATCTTCTCACAATACATTTTATCTTTTTTGTCCCAGTTGCCGTTCCGGATAGTAAACAGGGATAATCCTGTTTTATTAAAATCACCGCTGCCAAAATCGGTTATATCCCAGCCCAGTTTATTATCCACTATCTCTCCACAGGTTTCATATTTTCCGCTCCATTCTTCAGGAGCCCAGTCAGCCCATTCAGGTAACATAAACTGATGTTTTACAAAAAACTCCTTGATATCTGTAATAATTGAATTAACCTCACTTCTTTTCATAATTTATCTGTTTTATAAGTTATTAACGACTGGTCTTTTGTAATATTTCAAATATAATTGCTTAGTCCTTAAAAAATCAAGTTTAAGAAAAATTTATAGCAACTGATATTATTGAACCTGCAGTAAATATCCGGATAATTTATTAATAAACTCCTTTTTTAAAACTATTATCAATTCCCCAACTGACATTGGGTTCCGGTCCCATTTCTAGTATTAACGATCCTCCTTTTAATAATTCCGAAGCAGGGAAATAAAAAGAGTTAAGCTCTTTACCGTTTAACACGGCTTTCTGCACATAGATGTTTTTACGTGAGCTTTTCCTGGCTTCAATGACGAATTTTTCACCACGTCCGAACTGTTTTCCAAGATCGATCTCTATTTTTTCATAAAGCGGGCTGGCTATTTCATATACCGGATCGATCCTGCAACCTCCATCTGTCTGGAATAATCCAATAGAGGCCATAAGCAACCAGGCGCTCATCTGACCCTGATCCTCATCACCCAGGTAAGCATTTGATATGCCTGCTCCATAATAACGATCGATGATTGACCTGGTCCATTTCTGTGTAAGCCAGGGTTTTTGTACCCAATTGAAAAGAAAGGAAAAATGCATCGACTGCTGATTACCCTGTACTACCGGGTAATCCCAATACTGGTCATTGGGAGCATTATATCTCCATTTCTCACTCTGGTTAAATCCCCATTCCAGCCGTTCCAGGAAACGTTCTTTTCCTATGAGATCAGCTAAAGCGGGAACGTCCTGGGGTACAAAAAAAGTCATTTGCCAGGCATTAGCTTCAACATAGTGTCTGTTAGCTCCTGACCTGAAAGGATCGAAATCTGATACCCAGGAACCATCACTCAGACGCATATGACAATATCCGTTTTCCGGATTTATAGCATTACGCCACCAGTAGCCCCGTTCGTTAAACAATTGATATTCTCTTGTTTTTCCCATGGCTTTTGCCATCTGACCTACTGTCCAGTCATCAAAGGAGTATTCCATGCTGTTGGAAAAGCGACCCATATCGGATGGAACATATTTATATTTCAGATACGGTACCAGGTTCCTGTTTCCTGCAAAACCATTAAATACTTTCTGGGCAGGAGTCGTTTGCATCTTTATGGCAGCCTTTAATGCCTTCTCAGGATCAAAATTCCGGATACCCATCTGATATGCCCCCACGATCAGCGGGATCTCATGCTCGGCAACCATCACAGGTATGTAATTCATTCCTCCGGGGCCTTTCGCAAGCCAGCCGTTTGCATCGAACATGGCAAGTTGTGAATTTACCCATCTGCCACTCCACTCAGGAGTTACGAGATTCCAGAATTGGTTCAGGTTCCAGAATGTATTCCAGAAAGCATCGCATCCCAGAGCAACATTATCCGGATTTTCAATCTTCCGGATTTTCTTGTCAGTGGATACCCATTCTCCATTTACATCTGAGAAGATGTTCCGGCTGCAGACAGCACGGTAAAAATTTGTATAGAAACGGATTTTTTCAAGCCTGTTGTCAGTTGTAATCAAAACACGATTGAACAAATCATTCCATACCTTCACATGGTTTTCCCTGACGGCATCAAAACTCCAGCCGAAAGGATCAGTGATCTCGGTTTCGAGGTTTAAAGCTGCATTAGCGACACTGACATAAGAAATTCCTGAACGTACCTGAACAACAGGATTTTGTCTTGCATTAAATTGTAAAAACACTCCTGCCTGTTTAGCTTCTTCCGCCACCAAAGAATCATCATGATTTACAGTGTCATTTAACCAGCTGCCCATACTTTCGAAAGGCTTGTCAAATTCCAGTACAAAATAAACAGTATAATCCTGGTGGGCATCAATACTCCAGACCCGCGGGGCAAGCTGATGACAAGAACCCTCGATACGGTATTTGTTTATTTGCTTAATCCGGATTTCCTTTATCTCATATCTGTTCTCAGCTGGTACTTTTAAATCAATCAGAATCCGCGCGCTATCCCTGTTTTCCGGAAAGGTAAAACGCATGAATCCGCAACGTGTTGTTGAAGTAATTTCTGCCTTGATATTATAATCGGTTAGTTCAGCTTTATAATATCCTATGGGTGCCTCTTCTGTCCGTTTATTAATTGCAGAACGATAACCTTCTTCCGGTAAAAGTTCGTCACCTATTCTGGTTATTAATTTCCCGTTCGAAGCAAAAATACCCAGGCCGCCAAGTGTCCATTCATGAATATGACTGAATGTACCAATGCTTTCAAATGAGGGTTCGTAACCTGCCTGCCACCCGGAATTCTGATTATCGGGACTCAGCTTAACCATACTGAAAGGCATCCAGGGACCTGGAGCAATCATCCACCGGGAATGTGCAGTCCCGATGCGGGTATCGACATAATCGGCCGGAGTCTGGAGCTTTTGTTTTGAACGTGTTATTGTGCCCTTCTGCAGCAATTTACCATCAGCAATTATCCGGTACCTGCTTTTAACCTGGCTGTCTACGGATGGCATGGGTACTTCATACTGATAATGACCTGATTCCATTGTTTCCTTAAAAATAACTTTGCCGTCAAGTTCCACGCTGATTACCGGTATTCCCTTCAAATGCTCAGCACTTACAAGAAGAGGCTGCACTTTTTCCCCTTCCCTTATTATCTCATATGGAGCCGGCACTACCTCCTTAATAAAAACCTTTTCCGGAGATACAAGGGTTACACCGGCCGGGCCTTCAAGATGCACCTCATCGAACATAATCCATGAACCTTCCAGGACAGCAAGGGTAATACAATTACCCCCGGATTTAATAATGCCGGGATTTATTGGTATTTCAATCATCCGGGGTGTAGCAGAACTTAAATCCCCTGTAATAGAAGCTGTATCTGTAACCGGCTCATTAAGCCTTGGATGTGGTTGTTTATCAAGCTGGTATTCGTTGGCAACCAATTGTAATTTCCGATCCGTATCGTTGATGCTTACCTTCAATAATGGTGAAAATTTTTTTGCAAAATCCAGGAGGTTTATTACAAGTTTCCATTCTCCTTTTGAAATCGGTTCAGGTATTTTTTTTACCCCGAAAAATATATTTATCTGATGTGTCCTCCAGCCTGAAGTTGACCATGTACCTCCCCATGTATCAACCGGTCCGGGAATAACATAAGGAAACGATTTAACGGCTTCTGAAAATCCTGCCAGATAATATTTATCCTCAAAACCAAAGTCGCTGGCAAGGAACTGTTTAAAACTGTCCGGACCCAGTGCCAGGTCAGCCGATGAGTGATCAGCAATTCCTATACTCCAGATTATATGTTTGTCCTGGCTGCAGGATACAAGCGAAAGCATCATTAATAAGCCCGGAATAATTATCTTTTTTCTCATAATGTTTTTTAAGGATTTAAAATATCAGCCATGAGGTATGATTTAGTTTCAGAATTGTATTAATTAGTCAGCATAAGAAACCATAATTGCACTCAGGGGCGTTAACTTCAGTTTAAGCTCCGTTCCTGAAACAGATGATCCTTCATTTTCTGATGCACTCCGGAAAACTATTACATCCCTGATGTTGTTTATATTTAGTGTAATTTCCTGTTCCCATGGCAGATAGTTCACAAAAAATTGTGATTTACGGCCATTGCCGGACTGCCAGTTCGAGGTGAAAACTGAAGGAAAGTCAATACTACGTTTTCCCGGTCGGGTGATCATGGGTATATTTGCAGCTCCTTCGAACGGAAGAGGTTTTTGCATTCTTCCATATACCAGGTAATCTTTACCAGATCCCAATCTCCAGCTGTTAAGAGATTTCACAAGTTTAATAATGTATTCCTGGTTGGGTATATCCGTCTCCCAGGTTGTTCCCCAATCCCAGATCATATCACCATTACCTCTTAATATAACCGTGAGCATATCCCCGGCACAAAATGAATAAGCCAGACGCTGAAGGAAATTATAAGGGCTCTCATTAACATCGATGGCCACTGACAGAGCATTCTGGTTCCCCATGAAATTGTTCACATATTCATGATTTACAAAGGCATAAGCGGGGACAGGTCTCCCGGCAAAAAGATTAATAGTGGCACGGGCATCATTGAAAAGCAAGTATTGTAGGTTGGCTTCAGAAGCTGCCGCTTCACATCCGATTATGGGTTTGTAACCTGCTTTTTCCAGGATCGGCAAAAAGCCTTTAAAAATGCTGTGCATAGCATCGTTTTGCCAGAGCCCCGGACCATAAGCATGACCATGACCGGTTCCGTAACACGGATAACAGCTTCCTCCCAGGTTCTGGTCAAAATACTGGACATAGTCAGTCTTACTGGCAACTATCTTCAAAATCTGGTCTGACACCACCTCTCTGACAAAATCATTTGCAGGACACATGTCATAACCAATCCTCTGGGCATTGGGACCTGTACACACACCATTGGTGGCCAGTGTTCCATCCGGAGCAACTTTCATCACCTTTTCAAGGCCCTTCTCTTCGTATTCCTTGTACATATTGTATGTTGTATCAGTATTACTTCGCAGAGTATAACCGATTCCGCTTGCATATAGCCCGGCAAGATTACCCTTATCATGTAAGCCCTTCACAAACTGAAGGTAGTTTTTTTCACCCCCGAAAGGTGGCCATACATAAGGCGGAGCCCAGGGAGCTGATCCTTCCCAGTGCATCAGTAATACCATAACCTTACTGTCAAATGCTTTGTTGTATTTGTCGATTATCTTCAATGCATTTGTATAGGGATACAGTTCATTGGGCGTCATATCACCCATATCTTTATGGCCTCTCACAGGGTAGGTAATTACTACCGGTGACCGGAAATACCAGTCAGGCAGCATTTTATTATCCCTGATCCTGGGTGGTACCGGCATACCTGATGATTCTCGCCAATCGCGGTAAATAGCAGAGGCATCATGCCAGTCGCCGTTAAAAACCTCCAGAACCATATCATAAGGCATCGTGTATAATCCCTTACCTGCTCCGCCAGGAAATAACCGGAAGTCCAGTTTTATTCCCTTTTCACTGACACGATGGAATTCTATCCCTTTCGGATTGCACTTCTCATCGTGTGAAGCCAGATACAGGCCACCATTCTCATTGTAATATGCCATGTACTGCATCTGGGTTGAGGAAGGATAAAAGCCACCCCATCCCATTTTCGGATACTCAACCGGCTTGAACTTTAACCAGGGGCTCTCTTCACGGATTCTGATATCTTCAATAAGGCAGCCCTCCTGGGCAGGCCAGAAAATGCGGCCTGTTCCGCCAGTGCCAATTAAATCATCAGGCACAACAACATTAGGAAAATCTATATGATCGATAGTATATCCTGTATTGTTATCGATGCTGATATTCCACTTCATTCCCGGTGAGTTCTCAGACATTTTTACCGTGACAACAACTTTAAGATCAGTATTCCCGATGCTGGTATATGTTAAAGTTAATAGTCCATAATTATTATTTTCAATTCTGAATTTTCCTGCCTGGTGTGCATCGAACTCGTGAATCTCTCCTTCCCTGAGAGGGTCACGAAAACGGATTGTGAAAAGCGGGCCTTCACTGTCAGCAGTATAAATAAGGTTTTTTCCAGCCTTTTCAATGGATTTTATGGAACCTGTATTACCGTTTAGCTTCAGCTCATAAAACCTGTTCTTAAAAATTATATCGCTGTCTGAACATGAAGACAGAACCATTAAAGCAACAAAAATTAATAAGCAGTCCCAGAAATTTCTTCTCATTTAATATTGATTGATAATTTATGCCTTTATAATAATTCAGTTGTAACCGTTATAAAAGTATATCTATTCCCCCACATTCAGGATTTTGATTGTTAACGACCTAACAATTCGGCAGCACCCATATCCCAGGTATTATAGTTATAATTTCCACCCTCACAGGCACCAACGTAATAGAAGTACCACTTATTATTTATCAGGTAAAATGCAGGTGTTGCTGCAAATAACTTATCAAATGTTCCATCAGTTCCGGAAGGTCTGAATATTGGATTTACAGGAGATTTTGTCCAGGGTCCGCCAGGAGAATCTGAGGATGCCATACAGGCTGTCCATTCTTTTCCGTTAAAGGACTCCCACATCAGAATAAACTTTCCAAAAGCTTTAAAAACCTGCTTCCATTCAAAGTAATGCGAATCCGGACTGCCTTCAGAACCACGCGAAAGTATATCTCCGGTTCCCTGCTTGATCCAGGTCTTACCGTCAACGGAAGTTGCATACCTTATTCCCGGTAATACTTCAGTTCCTCTGTATGAATAATACATATAGTAGGTCCCCTTGTGGATTATTATCGCTGATTGCGAAACATGTGTCCCGTCATTCCTTCCCTGCCCGGTGGAAGTCAGGATAGGATTCCCCGGGTATTCGAACCATACATACGGATCTGATTTATAAGCCCATGCTTTAGCTATAGCCCCCTTCCCTCCATCTTTTGCTACCAGATTGGCGCCGGCATAAAACATAACCAGTTTAGACCTGTCTTTGGGATTTTCCAGAATGCAGGGCTCCTGAACCTGGCCCCCGGCCCAGCCTCCATGCCTGATTATAGGGTTGCCGTGATACCTTACAGGTGGCATTGCCGATTCAAAATCTGAATAATCTGATATCCTGCCTTTTTTATCTGGCTTCTGAGCCTGTACATGAAGGCTGATAAGCAATAAAGCTGCCAGAATACTGATAATGAACGGCTTATTTCTCATAGTTTGGTAACCGTCAATAGTTTATACCCCATTCTTTATTTGGTTCAGGACCCATTATCAGGACGAGAGAACCCCCATCAACGATGTCTTTAAATTTTATGCGGACGCTGTTGAGAGGTTTGTTGTTCAGTGTAGCAGACTGGATGTAGATATTCTCCTTTGAATTATTACGGGCTTCAATAGTAAATTCTGATCCTTTATAATACTTATTATCAAGTTTGATAGTGATCTTACTGAACAGTGGGCTTGTAAGGTTTACCATCGGAACTGTTTCGCAACCTCCCTCCATTTCAAACATACCCATTGCGGTATTAACAAACCATGCGCCCATTTGTCCTTCGTCTTCATCGCCTTCCCATCCATGGTAAGGTGTTGAACCATAATATGTGTCAAGAATTGCCCTGGTATATTTCTGTGTCAGCCAGGGTTTTCCGGAATAGTTAAATAAAAATGGCGACTGCATGTTTACCTGGTTACCCATATTGATGTAATACTCCACAGCTTCAGGCTGGTACCTGTCGAATGCATGTGCGGCAAATCTATGACTGACGGATTTCTCAAAACCTTTCTCAAGCCTGCTGTTGAACAGATCTTTACCTGTCATATTGATGAGACCCGGAATATCATGTGGTACGTACAAGGTATATTGCCATCCGTTTCCCTCAACAAAATGTTTCCCTGAGAATGGATTATAGTCTGTCATCCACTGACCGGAAGAATCTTTCGGTACAACATATTTCAGGTCCTGGTTAAAAATATTCTTCCAGTTCTCCGATCGTTTGATCAGATATTTATAATCGTTCTTTTTCCCCAGTGCTTTCGCCATCTGGGCAACACAAAAATCATCATAGGCATAATCCATTGTTCTGCTTGCTGCATCTATTTCAAAGGGGACATATCCCTTTTTAACATATACATCCAGGAATTCATTTCCGGCAAGGCCTGAACATGGTAATAATTCTCTGCCCTGCACAGTTACTATATTATGTACTGCCCGGTAAGCTTCATCAATATCATAGTTCCTGATCCCTTTCTGATAGGCTCCTATTATCATTGCAATCTCATGCGACACCTCCATGATTCCTGTATATTCCACACCTGTCGGGCCAACGCTTGTCCACCCGTTTTTCCTGAAAAGTTCAAGCTGTGTCTCAATATAGTTTTCCATTAATTCCGGCGAAACCAGAGACCAGGTTGTGTTCAGATCCCAGAATGAGTTCCAGAATGAGTCTCCGCCATATATATCCTGACCTTCAGGCATTTGCTGAACTTTCTCACATGGATCCATATATTTGCCGTCCACATCGTTCCATGTCTGCTTGGCAGCATAACAGCGGTAAAGGTTCGTGTAGAATTTCATTTTATCCACATCAGTGCCACCTTCAACCTCAACCCTGCTTAACAGTTTGGCCCAGGTTTCACGTGTCTTGTTTTTTACCGCATTGAAATCCCAGCCATAACCGTCAAGTTCTGTTTTCATGTTAAGCCTGGCCTGATCGATGCTGACAAGAGAAATACCGGATTTAACCATAACAACATCACCTGAATTGGTTTTATAGGTAACATATGCCCCTATATCATTTTTACCGGAGATCTTATCAATATTTTTTTGAAGTTTCCCCTCTGTCCATCCATTAAATGAATTGAATGGAGTGTCGAATTTAAGAACAAAGTTCAGGGTATATTCATTCCAGCTGCTTTTGCCGATCATGCAATGAGCATAACCTTCAATCTCAGTGTCACTGACTCTTTTTATTTCAGCATCTAATACCGAATACCTGTATTCTGCCGGAATGAACAGATCTATCAGCACCCTTGACTCATCCTTTTCAGGGAATGTATATTTCTGAAATCCGCACCTGGTTGTCACGGTCATTTCAGCAAACACATCATGGTCGTACAGGTGGACTGAATAATATCCTGGAGAAGCCTTTTCCGTTTCTTTAAGGATACGTGAATGATAACCTGCCCCGCCTCCCTTATATGCAGCATCGACAGGTCTGTCTTCAAAGACCAGATCAGTTGTTGCAGGCATCATTCTCAGTCCGGCCATGGTCCAGGCATGAATATGACTGAATCCTGATATGCTGTTTATTGCATAATCATAGCCACCCATCCATACATAACCCTGGTTATCGGGTCCAAGTTGGATCATGCCAAAAGGGGCTGTAGCATAAGGACCGAGCATCCATCTTGAATTTGAAGTACCAATAAATACATCAACCCAGTCAATAGGTTTACGGTCATCCTGTGCTGCAATGAATTTATTCATAGCCAGGATAAATACTAATAAAATTAACAGTCTGATTTTCATGATGAATAAATATTAATTCCTAAATAAAAAAGTTACAGGCTTATATGCTCCAAGCTCAATTTCGAATGAGTTATTTCTTATTATAATTTCATCCCCTTCCTTTTCTCCCCTTAAGTTAACAGGTAGAGCTTTTGTAAAAGAGGTTCCCTCAGGCAGTGTAATTTTGCATATACTCCCTTCTCCTGTCTGTTCCCATAGTCTGAGCATTGTTCCTTCTCCAAACGGATTCGGACCAAAAGCTGTAACAAGGACTCCCTTGCGGGACAATAAAATACCTGTTTTTGAAACAGGAAGGTTCCCTGACCTTGAGGTATGAAGGGTTGCCTTCAAGGGTACGCGGAACTCCTCATTGGGAGTGATCAGCGATTGTTCATTTTTAAAATCCCGGAAACTCCAGATATACATCTTTACCGACCATGAGCCTTCAATCCACTCAGTAAAATTAGTGCTCCACTGGTTATTGTAAAGATTGACAAAGACGCCTGGTTTTTGGGGTATAAAATAACCGGAGTATTTCCATAGTCCAGGCCTTTCGAGACTTATCGCGGGAGCATCAGGCGTAGAAAGACCATATCCGTTCATCTTATTATCGTGAATGGCAATACCATTATTGATCAGATAATAATCAAAGCCTGAACCCTTGATAATATCCTTTGCCGGTTCTGCCACGGCACCCAGTCGTCCTACTTTAAACTGTGGATTTTCCACATTGAACGGGAAACTTATCCACCCTGCCTCAGGCCACGGATCAGCAGGTTTGCCATTGATGAACCAAGTAAGCTCCAGATAGGGTAGATCACGGTACAGGGCTAACGAAAGAGAATAGTTATGAGGATTACCTGTCTCTTTTGAAAAAAACATTACCGCTTTAGCAGAAATATTGTCCGAAGTGTATGATACTTTTGCTTTTCCTCCACTGATCCTTTTATATGGAGTATCATCGAGCCCAGGGCGACCAAATACCTGAATTGCCCAGGTTTGTTTTACCTTTACATATTTGTCTACAAAATCTGAAACTTCTTTATTACTGAACCGTTCATAAATATACTGACCAAAACCATATTCAGAATTCTGATCTACCATTTCACGTCCCGATTTCTTGTCAATAACTGATACAATTGCTCCTTTTAAAGGATCGATTTTTACTTTAAGAAACTCATTCTCAATAGTATTATTTTTAGTGTCGGCAGTTATAGCAAAGATATTACCCTGTTTTAGGTTATCAGCAGGAACAAAAGTTGCATATCCCGCTGATGGAATATCTTTTGCAATAAATCTGAGTATGTTCCCTTTATTGTGAACAGGGATGATTTCACCGGTTCCGAGATCTTTAAGGGCTTCAATTCTTGTGCTTTGCTGAATGGTTATAAGCCCGGAGCGTTTCCATGGCAAAGGATTGAACACAGTAATTTTTTGTCCGTCAACATTTGTCATTGAAGAGAGTCTCTTTATCTCTCTGTCATATGCCGGATCAATTATTTTCTCAGCCTGATAAACACGATCACCTTTTTCCTTCCAGGAGGCTTCAAGTTTGTTGTAAGTACCTGCTCCCCTGACAGTAAAAAATTCATCACCATAATACCAGTCGCCATAGTATCCGTCTTTCATTGACAATCCAAAGGTATGCTCATTCCATAAAAGAGCACCCTCGGTTGCGGAACTGGTAAATGAGGAAATATTAACTTCCTTTCCTGTCCACAGATTTGTAAGGGTATTAAGCAATTCAAGGGAATAAATATCTTTCTGCATTTTTCTCACGCTTTTCATTTCCCGTGGCATCGACATATAACCATGGATCCATGTATCGGGCATATCGCCTTTAGCAACAGGCAGATCGGGATCTTCCTTCATTATTGCATCATAGAAATCAGAGATCCTGCCGATCTTCAGTTTAGCATTAGGTGCAAGCTCCCTTGCTTTCCGGAGCACCTCAACCACATCTTCAGGAGAAGGCGGTCCCTGGTTATCTCCTGTATGTATGATGGCAAGCCATGTCTTGTATTTCCAGTATGCATCAGGGACCAGTGAAGTGCCATAGTCACGTCCCCAGTAAATTGTCATCAGCTTTGAACCATCCGGTCCCTGCCACCAGAACAGTAAAGGCACCTCGGGGGACCTTGAAGCAGAGTTACAGCCTATATGCAGGATCTTGATCCCGGCATTATTCAGAAGCGTCGGCAGAAACCATGAATGGCTGGGAACATCTGTCAGTTTTGCATCGCGCGGCAGTGGCAGATTAAATCTTCGGGAAAGGTCTGAAGCAAATGTAAGAGACCTGACAAGAGCCTCAGGATCACCTGCTTCTGTCTCAAAAGTGAAAGGCAGACCATGGTAGACAAACCATCCTTCACGGACAGCAGCCTCAATCTCTGGCCTGTTTTCAGGTGTGCATCTTTCAAGTATCTGCATCAGCGGCCATGATGCTATTGTCCATACAAACTGGTTGTCACGGGGCAGGCTCCGGCTCTTTTCCAGCGTGACCATAGCCTGTTCCATCATGGTTGTCGAATACAGATTGATAACCGACTCGGCCATATCATCATAACCGTTATCGAAATGCGTCTTGAAGACAAAGATTATCTCTCTGACATTTGGATTAGGTTTTTCTGCTTCCTGGGCTTTGATCGTACCTGATAACAGGAGGAAAATAATTATCAAACCATACAATTCTCTCATATTCAATTATTTTAATACCAGCCATCACGTCTGGTGGTTACAATATAATAACACTCTTATAGAATAAGGTCACAGTAAAAAACCATATTGCTGAAAGTATCAGCTTATTAAGGATAACTCACTATTATTCCAGAAGGAATGAAGCCGGCTTATAGGCTCCTATCTCAATCTCGAATGAATTATCTTTTAAAACAACAGGATTCCCGGTTTTCTCTCCTCTCAGATTAACAGGAACCACCCTGGTGAAGGATATACCTTCTGGCAATGTAACTTTACATTTCCCCGGCTCACCGGCCTGTTCCCAGAGTCTGAGTACAGTTCCGGCCCCGAATACGTTCGGTCCGAAAGACGTTACCAGCACACCTCTTTTTGATAATATTATTCCATCACTGGCAGGAGGTAAAGGTCCTGGTTTGCCAGATATAATTGCGGCTTTCAGGGGAGCTCTGAATTCTTCCGATGGCGATATCAGTGACTGTTCATTTTTATAACCCTGGAAACTCCAGATAAACATTTTAGCTGACCATGAGCCTTCAATCCATTCAGTGAAGTTTGTGCTCCACTGGTTATTATATAGATTTACAAAGACATTTGGCTTTTTAGGTATAAAATATTTCGAGTACCTCCATAATCCCGGTCTGTCGAGGCTAATACCGGGAGCGTCAGGGGTGCAGACTGCAAAGCCGTTCTTTTTATTATCGAGTAATGCAATACCACTGTTAATGAGATAGAAATCAAAGTCTGAACCTTTTATAATATCTTTTGACGGGTCAATTACAGCACCCAGGCGTCCTACCCTGAACTGAGCATTATCGACTTTAAACGGAAAGCTTATCCATCCGGCTTCAGGCCATGGTTCAGCCTGCTTGCCATCGATAAACCAGTTTATTTCAATGTAAGGCAGATCTTTATAAAGGGTATAGGAAAGAGAATAATTATGGGGATTACCCTTCTCCCTGGTAAAATGGAGGAATGCTTTTGCGGATATATCATCTGACAAATATTTTACTGTTGCTTTCCCTCCGTTGACAATGCTATAGGGTGTTTCGTCAAGGTTAGGACGTCCGAACTCAGGTACACCCCATGACAGGTCTACCTTCAGATAAGCATCCGTATACCTTTTGGTCTCTGTTTTACTGAATCTTTCGTACATATACTGACCAAACCCATAAACAGAACTCTGATCGACCATTTCATATCCCGATTTTTTATCAATAATTGATACTGCTGCTCCTTTTGCAGGATCAATATTTATTTTAAAATACTCATTTTCAATAACATTAGCCTTTTCATCAGCCACTGGTGATTTAACATTTTCAGCTTTGGGAGCCGATACCGGGACATAGGTAGTATAACCTGAAGAGGGGACATTTTTTGCAATGAATTTCAGGACTTTACCCTTATTGTGAACCGGGATGACCTCTCCTGTTCTTAGCTCCTGAAGAGCTTCAATTTTAGTTTCCTGCTGTACAGTTACAATACCTGAGCGTGCCCAGGGGAGAGAGTTATATACAACTATTCTCTGACCAGGGACATTTACCGAGGAAGAGAGTCTCTTCATCTCCCTGTCGAATGCCGGGAGAAGGATCTTTTCTGCCTGGTAAACACGATCTCCCTTTTCTTTCCATGAAGCTTCAATTTCTTTATAAGTTCCTGCAGCACGTGTTTCATGAAACTTGTCCCCATAGTACCAGTCACCTGAATGGCCATGACTCATTGCCATCCCGAATGTATGCTCATCCCATAAGAGAGCACCTTCAGCAGCAGGTGCCGTGAATGATGTAATATCTACTTTCCGGTCGGTCCAGTTATTTAAGAGAGTATTAAGCAGTTCGAATGAATATATATCCTTATGCAATGACCGGACGCTTTTCATCTCCCGCGGCATGGACATATACCCATGTATCCAGGTATCCGGCATATCTCCTCTTACAACTGGCAGATCAGGATTCTCCTTCATCAGTGCATCATAAAAATCGGAGATCCTGCCAATCCTCAGTTTTGCATTGGGAGCCAGTTCCTGAGCCCTTATAAGTACTTTTTCAACATCCTCTGGTGCCGGAGGGCCCTGGTTATCGCCTGTATGGACTATGGCAAGCCACGTCTTGAATTTCCAGCTTTCATCAGGGACCAGGCTTGTGCCATAACTCTCGGCCCAGTAAATAGTCATAAGCCTGGAATCATCAGGTCCCTGCCACCAGAATATCAGGGGTACTTCAGGAGAACTTGAAACGGCGTTGCAGCCGATATGCAGGATTTTTATCCCGGCATTGTTAAGAAGTGTAGGCAGAAACCATGAATGACTTGGCACATCGGTCAGCTTTGCATCGCGGGGTAAGGGCAGATTGAACTTCCTTGAAAGATCAGCTGAAAAAGCAAGTGATCGCACTAGGACTTCAGGGTCTGCGGCTTCAGTCTCAAAGGTGAAAGGCAGGCCATGATACACAAACCAGCCTTCGCGAATAGCAGCCTCGACTTTGGGTTTAATCTCAGGAGAACACCTTTGAAGGATCTGGGTCACCGGCCATGAGGGCATGGTCCAGACAAACTGTTTTTCCTGCGGAAGGCTCCGGCTTTTTTCAAGTGTCGCCAGAGCCTGTTCCATCATGGTTGTTGAGTACTTATTGATTACCGATTCGGCCATATCGGTATACCCGTTGTCAAAATGAGTCTTGAATACAAAGATTATCTCTTTAACATTGAGATTTGGTTTTACTTTCTCCTGGGCATTACCTGCCCCGGCGAAGAAAAAGATAAACAGCAGAAGGCTAATTAGTCTATTCATATTCAATATTTTAACTTATAACTTGTAATTCATTTTTTTTGATACCGTATCTGGAGTGATAAGTTCTTTAATACCTTATTTAATATCTGTCAGTTGATTTAAAACAGACGGGGCGCTTGCCCACTCCTTGGCAGGACGGTCTCCCATAACGAATTCGAGTGTTCCTCCCTGTACTATTTCAGAATGTTTTATCCATGCTCTGTTAAAAGTCTCGTCGTTCAGGGTAGCTGACTGTATATATTTGTTTTGTTTTGATACATTTCTGGCTTTGACCATGAATGTCTTTCCATTGCCGAGTTTTATCTTAACCTTTTTAAAGAATGGGCTTCCTATGGCATACAATCCATTGCCCGGTGTTACAGGATAAAAGCCCATTGCGGAAAAGACATACCATGAACATAATGCACCTCCATCCTCATCACCTGACAGACCAAGGGGATCGTCATCAAACCACATTTCCATAACTTCCCGGATCCTCCTTTGTGTTTTCCAAGGCTTGCCCGCATAGTTATACAGGTAAGGTACATGGAATGATGGCTCATTACCAGCCGGGAACATGCCGTTCAGGCCGGATGCATCAGGGAACTGACCCATGAACTGCCACTTGGCCATCCGGGTTGGTTCATTAAAAAGGTCATCGAGCCGTCTGGTAAATGACTCAGCTCCTCCCATCATTTCAATAAGCCCCGGGATATCATGCATCACATTAAAATTCCATATATAGGCATTATTCTCTGCAAAATACATCCTGCTTCCCACACCTCCCGAGGTCTGGGGATTAAAAGGTTCAACCCAGTTGCCGTCAGCCATTTTAGGTGACATAAATCCTGTAGCCGGATTATATACATTACGGAAATTCTGTGATCTCTTCATGAAGTATTTGTAATCGTCATTTTTACCAAGCGCCTTTGCCAGTTGGGCAAGACACCAGTCGTCATAGCTATGTTCTAGAGTTACGGCAACAGCCTGTCTTTTTTCAAAACCATCAACCATCGGTTCAGTCTCTTCAGCACCCTCAGGAAGAGCAGGATACCAGCCATTCTGTATATAAAAGCTATCCAGTCCGCACATAGGTCCCGACCTCCATGGCAACATGGTACCACTCATTGCGTTTTTCTTCAGACCTTCATATCCCTTCTCAACATCGAAATCAGTACTACCTTTCTGGTATGTATCCCAGATCAGCGCTGCAGCATGGAAGCCAATCATGGCAGGAAAGTCACCGTAAAACTGGGGGAAAGTGGGCATCCATCCGCTCTGATCATACATATCGACATAAGATTGTACCATATCAACCTGTCTGTCAGGTTCGATCAGGTAAAGAAGAGGATGATGACTCCGGAAGGTATCCCATAACCAGTCATCAACATAGAACGGCCTGCCATTGTCTTCGTGAACCTTTTTATCATAACCGCTGAAATAACGTCCGTATTCCGAGATGTTGACCATCCGTTCCAGACCACGGTAAAATGATGTATAGAAAATTCTCATCTGTCTTTCGGTTCCACCTTTTACAAAGATCTTACCCAGGACTTCCTTCCATATTCTGTAGCTTTCTTCAGATACCTGTTCAAATGACTTACCGCTCATTTCACGGGTCAGATTATCCTTAGCCTGTTTTTCATCTATATAGGAAATCCCTATCCTGATTTCGACAGGTTCCGCCGGAGCATTGAATGTCAGGTAGATACCTGTTCTTCTTCCGCTTATCTCATTGTCTCCTGAAGCAAGATCCTCCCCGGCGAATGTACCGTTCACATCGAAAGGCCTTGAGAGTTCTGCATAAAAATATTGCTTTGTGCCTCTCGACTCTTCCCATCCCTGAAGTGAATTTTTGTCATTTATTACGAATGATGCCTGACCCCCGGACCTGAAGACAATATTGGCAGCTTTATTTTCCTGGTAATCAAATCTATAGATTACAGCTCTCTCGGTGGTTGTCCAGTCTGCAATAATATCATGATCTTCAAGAAGCACTTTATGTCTCCAGGGATGTAATTCTTCCATATCATGATCATAGGATGATGCATTTGCCGCATGGTTGGCTGAAACTGTTCCTGCCGTAGGCATCAGCTCAGTGACATGTCCGTTTCTGTATGCCGGCATGTTGACTGCCAGGCCATATATTTTGTCTGAAAGGTAACGATCTCCCAGACCGGGCCTGGTAACTGTAAAAACCCGTATCATACTGTGAGGACGGTGAACAGTCGGATTCTTGGTAGTAAGAAGTGGTGCCACGCCTCCGATATTAGGATCAACATAACTTGTAACATCAGCATTATTACAGGCAGTAACAAATACTGAAATGATCAGCAGAAGATTTCTTATTTTACGCATAATAACAGGTATTTTAAGTCAGGTACATTCATAATACAATTACAATAAAAAACTAAGGTACACATTTTGGATTATTTCAGTTCTGAATTGCTGTTCCCCAGGTTTTATTTGGCTCCGGACCCAATTCAATTTCAAGTTTTCCCCCCTTGAAAAATTCAGCGACAGGAAAGGTGAAGCTATTCCATGGCTTACCATTTAACCGGGCACTTTGAATATAGATATCATCTGTATTTTTTCTTTTTGTGGATATCTCAAAAACAGTAGTCTCTTCCTTATTATCCAATGAAGGGAATCTTAATACAGTTCTGTCAAATAACGGACTGGTTATTTCAAGATCAGGATCTTTTCCAACACATCCCTGGACATCGAACAGGCCGATAGCCATAAGAACACCCAGGGCTCCAAGCTGTCCCTGGTCTTCATCACCATTGTAGCCGCTGAAGGGATCTGTTCCCCCGAATGATATCTCCTTTACCTGGCGCACCCAGAATTGTGTCTTCCAGGGTGCTCCAGCAAAGCTGAAGAGGTGTGCCATCTCGCACGACGGTTGATTTTCATAGTCTACCCAGCCGGTTCCATGCTCACCATGCGGTGTCACGAACCTGTGAGGTAAAGCTTTAAAGAAATTTGAATCCAGTTTGCTGACAAATGCATTATCGCCTCCCATTTGAGCTATCAATCCCTTTACATTCTGTGGTACATAAAAAGAATATGTGGCTGAGTTACCTTCAATAAAACCCAGGGAATTGAATTTGCCCTCGATTGATATAGGTGAGAAGGGTTCCATCCATTCTCCTGTTTTGTGGCGCGGACGTGCCCAGCCTGCAACCGGGTCAAAGACATTCCTCCAGTTTTCAGAACGCTTCAGAAAGAGGTCTGCATCCTTGTTTTTCCCCAATAATTCAGCCATTACAGCAATGCACCAGTCCTGGTAAGCATATTCAAGGGTCATTGATGTTCCCCCGCGGTGGAAGCCATCCCCTCTTTTGGCAATCTCGACCGGTACGTAGCCCAGATCAACATACCAGTCTATTCCACCACCTGATGGATTTGGTCCGGCTTCATAACCAGCACGGTCACGAATCCCTCCGGGAAAAGCATTTTTCCTTGCTCCGGCATATGAGAGCTCCGGATCAAAACCTGCTCTGCCGGTTGACATGAGAGCTGCAAGAAGAGGAACAGAATGGTCCCCGACCATTACATAGGAATAATTGCCTCCCCATGAGCATCTCGACATCGTACCTGCATTCCGGTAATAATCCAGGAATGTCTCAGCCATCCAGTTACCATATTCAGGATAAAGCAGAGACCAGAAAACATTGAGATTCCATTGTGATCCCCAGAGTCCATCCCCATCCAGGAACGGTCTTACCGGTTTACCTTTTTCATCCAAAGGTACCTGGCGTATCACCGGTTCCGGACCGGTCCAGTCAGCATATAATCCATCCACGTCACTGCATATTCTTTTGGATGCCGTATGCATCAGGTCGGTATATAGTTTTACCTGCTGTTCCTTTGTTCCGCCTTCCACATCAACTCTCCCAAGGTAATCATTCCATGAATTAGTAGCTTCACTGACAACTTTATCGAAGTCCCAGTGAGGAAGTTCGGTGTCAAGATTCAGACGGGCATTATTTGCACTCACATGTGACAGAGCTACTTTAATGAGTATTTTTTCACCTTCCTTCAAATCCTTATACGACACATTAACACCACTGCTTTCTCCGCTGACAATGCCATTTTCTGGTCTGACCATGGCGGAAGTTTTTTCAGCACCCTCTATTTTCCACCCTGCAAAATCATTAAATGGCTTACTGAAATGTGCCACAAAATGAACAATGAAAGGCTTTTTTCGTCTGAAAGTCGGGGCCATTACCGAATAGCCTTCAATTTCATCATTACCTGTCTGTCTTGCATAGGAATATGACATTTTTGTGGGTCCCAGATGTGCACCAAGATCGAAAAGGATATTTGCCTCACCCGCTTCAGGGAAAGTATACCTGTGCATTCCCACCCTGCAAGTTGCTGTAAGCTCAGCTGTTACCCTGAAGTCTTCAAGAAAGACTTTATGATATCCAGGTTTTACAACTTCTTTATCATGACTGAATCGTGATTTATTCGACTCAAAACCAAGGTTCCCCCTGCATGGTCCAGGAACAGGCATGACAGGAATTCCTGCCGTCTGTGCATTATGAATATGGGAAAAGTTCAGAATATATTCATCATTATACATGTAACCCGAATTCCAGAGATCACCATGCCGTGTGTCAGGTGATAAGCAAACCATCCCAAATGGGACTGCCGCGGAAATAAAATAATCAAACCGCGATTTATGGCTGTCAATCAGAGGATTAACAAGATCTGCCGGAGATTTTTTCCCTTCATTAACAGATAATTCAGTGGAACATCCGGTCATAAGCAGTAGCAATAACAGGACCCTCAGGTTATTCATGGCTTTTTATATAAGATGTTTTTAATTTCACGGCCTATACCGGCTTATATCTAAATTTTATTTGTTTGATTTCCATATCTTGCTGAGTTCAATGGCAGCAGGTTTCGTGTTTCCTTCAAAATCAATTATTGATGTATTGACAGGGCAAGGGTAACAGTCGTGGCCCATCCAGATTATGAATCCTCCGCATTCTGGGAAACGGGACTTATTTGCCTGCAGGGCTATGCTGAGCCCGGCTGTCTGACGGCCCTGGCTCCAACTGACATATTCTTCAAGCGATCCAGGAATTCTACCATTATTGTCAAAAATGAAGTCATCCCATTCGATCCACCAGCTTACTTTCCTCCAGAGAGGATTATCCATATTGGCAGGAAGTGCAGGCAGATCACCACGGTATTTATTAATCATCTCTGCTGACATGGCTCCGGCCACACCGACCTCTGAATGCATCAGGGCATCATCAAGATCCCAGAATTTTTTAACTGCATTCATGGTACGGTCCTTTTCAGTGAATGGCAGCTTCCATGGTCCATGGACATCCCAGCAAACACCCTTTCCAAAGTTATTCAGGCTGCCTCCAATCGTTGGCCCGGAGGGAGATCCTGTAACAAAACGCCGCCAGGGATCTTCCGCCTTGACCATTTGCTTCATACACCTGATCATCGGATGTTTATCATTCACTGGGGCTATATCGCCATATTCATACAACTCATTCCCGCCGCACCATAACAAAAGAGAGACATGATGGCGCAACCGTTTTATATAACTTTCTGATATCTTTGACATTACAAAGATCTCTTCCGGAGTGTCAGGTGGATAATTATCCAGTCCCGAGGAAGAGAGAGGAAACTCCTGCCATACCATTATTCCCATTTTGTCGCAGGTATTATAGAACCACTCCTTTTCCGGGAATCCGCCTCCCCAGACCCTGAAAATATTAATTCCCAGGTCTTTGTAGGTTTTTATTAACCTAAGGTAATCGGATTCCTCAAGATCGGCAAAATTCGGACGGACCGGAGTCCAGTTGACTCCCTGAAGAAATACCGGCTTATCGTTCACACTGCAGATCCATGGATCAGCCTGAGGCAGTGCACCCTGGCATGGAAGCCAGCTTATATTTTTAAATCCGACAATACGTTCTATAACCTGGCAGGTATTCCCGTCCCTGTCGTACAAAGTACATACCATCTCGTACAATACCTGGTCACCAAGACCATTAGGCCACCATCTTTTGATTTTCAGATCATTCCAGGTTTTTCCCTCACGAAGTATTGTGGATGGGAGGGTCTCATCAATGACAGGTTCACCCGTATCTTTTTTCAGCTGAATCCTGACCTTACCTTTCAGGGCTTCCGGTGTCATTTCTGCAGAGATCTCCATCTTCCCCAGATCCTTGCTCCTGTTAGCATCAGTGACAACTCTGAAGGTCTCTATCTCCGGATTTTCCTTAGCACCCACTTCAAGAAAAATTTCATCCCATATACCTGTCTGGACAATCCTTGGAACCCAGTCCCATCCATAATAGAACCTGGGTTTCCAGTCTTTGATCTTCGAAGTGTATGTTATCTGACCCAGGTAGTCCGGGGGTGATCTGAAGACAATGGCCAGTGTATTGTTATTCTCCTTAAGAAAAGAAGTAATATCAAATTTGTATGGAACAAAGGTATTGTTGAATTTCCCGGCTTCCCTGCCATTAACAATAATGACCCCATTATGATCAAGCCCCATGCAATTCAGTATTGTTTTACCTCCCTTTTTCATCCATTTATCAGGGATCCTGGTAATGTATATCCAATGGCGGTTTTCAATCCATTCTATTGAGAAATTATTATTGCCGATATTCCAATCCTCAATAATACCTGCATCCTTTAATGATTTTTGCACCGACCCGGGGATCTTTGCCGAAATATTGCTGAACTCAGCTTTGGGTCCTTTTATTTCATTGAAATTAAAATCCCATTTCCAGCTTTCCGGACCGTAACCCCATAGCTTCCATTCAAGTGAGGAAAGGTTATGCGAGGTTTTCCCGATAGAATTTTCATCATCATTCCCGGAATATATAATTCCTGTCTGGCTTGCAGAAATCAATAAAAGTACTGCAACTTTCTTAAACAATTTATTACAATTTATCATAACTGGTATTAGAATAAGTTTATGCATAACATATCAGAATAGAATATCGTGATGTGAGACACTAATTCATATAATTTGTCTTAGGTATGATTTGCCTGGTACCGTTTGTTTTTCAACATTACTGCACTAAAAATTGGTAATCCTCCTTCAATCAGATTGTTAATTTATCGTCGTTTTATACAGTAACAACCTCAGGCAGAAAGTCATTTTTTTTTATTTAGTATCGGTTTTAATAATAAAATGTCTTAAATATCTGTATATCTGTTATTTAGTCACACGAACTCACCCCAACCCCTCTCTGCTTTGCAAAGAGGGGCTAAAAAGCTTCTCACCCCCTTCTTTTGCCTGCAAGAGAAGGGGGACGGGGGGATGAGTACATGCAAATTAGAAGAATATTTTAAGTTTTTATTATTCATTCCTGATAGTCATATTTTATTTTATTCAAATTGTTTCCCTTTAGTTTTAAAACTGAGAGGGCCGTTAGATATCGGCCCCTCAGTATCATAAAGAATATCAAATACAGATCATCTTAAAATTGCACCTCAATAAATCTTACCTCGTATGGTTTCAGTTGTATTGAGGTAAGTGGCTGTCCGACAGGCTTGCCCAGTGCATTGACTTCCACCATCTTCTTTATTACCTGGCCCGGAACAGCTGAAGAGAGCTTAACTTCTGCTGCTGATCCTTCCAGTTCGCGGAAATGAAGAAGCAGAGTTCCTTTTTCCCTGAATACGGGTCTGCTGTTAACAAGCATCGCATTCGGAGAACCTGATATTTTAAGTGTCTCCAGGGATGGTGATTTCAGCTCATTTGCACCTGCGGGGAAAGTTCTTGTCGGGAACGGATTCCTTTCACCCCATGCGTACTTTGTGGCAAAAGTGCTAGTGGTATCCTTCGTCGAGGTGACCTGGTAGCTCCAGCTGAAGCCGCCCTCCTGGAAAGCACGGAAGTTGGTAGTCCAGTAGTTATTGAACACCCAGGAATAGAGCCATGTCTTACCCGGCTTTGGATAGCGCTCGAACTTACTCATGTTGAAATCGCTGAAATGCCACAGTGGTACCTCGTTGCTTACGACTATGATCTGTCCTTTTTTACCACGTACGGAAACAAAGTTCTGAGCCGCATTCCAGTCCGATGATGATCCCGGCAGCTGCTGACCCTGAGTAAGAATGCCTCCTATAGTCTCAAATACAATCCTTGAATCGGGCAGCGAAAAAGGAAAGGCAACGTACAGAGCTTCCGGATCGGTAAGTATCAGCTTATGCATCATATACTTAAACTCTATCTTTTTAACATTCTTATAGAGCCTTACCTCAACTTCAATTCCCTTTGGTGACCCTTCTGTTCCCTCCTCAAAACCTTCCAGGTCCATAGCAATTTTAATACTCTCCCAGACAGGACCGTTAATACCTGCGTCAACTTTCACATTCGATACGGTTGTTTGTGTGGGTGTCATTTGTCTCCTGTTATTTAATGTCTCCCTGACCGGCTGACCAATGTCATAAGGATTCTGACCATCAGCCAGCTCCTGGTTCAATTCCTTATCGTAGAGACTGCTTATTGCTCCTGTTGATTTATCGATTATCAATTTATAAAACCTGTTCTCCAGTACCTCTGTTCCGGAAGCTGTTTCCTTAGCTGCCGGTTCTGTACTAACCTCCACTTTAAGGGCTTTATATCCCATGGCCGGCACATCTGTTACACCAAGGATCCAGTAAGCACCTTCGCGGCGTCTGTTCAGCACCTGGGACGGAACCTCCTTACCTGTTGAAAGATCAATGATCCTGAATTTATTTTCAATGGGGATAACCTCATTGTCTATGAAGATCTCAATATCCCCTGATCTGGTCCATCCCATGGAATTAATAATATATATTACCGGGAAATCGGCTTTCTTCAGGAATGGCTGGAATCTCCCGAGAGCCTCCTCATTAAGTAATGTAACCTTCTTAAGAGCTTCCCAGGCATAGGCTCCTTTCTGAAGCCACTGCCTTGTTGAATTCTCCGAGAAAGGACGGGAAATACTTTCTGATGCCCCGCATGTATGCTCATCAAAGAAGATGGCATTTTCGTTAATATGCTCCAGTTTCCCTTCGACTGACTGGCCAAGTTCGCCTCCCATCATCGAGATCATTGCGAATAGGCCCTCATCGACCTGTTTCATGTTCTGTGTCCTTCTTACTTCAGCTGTCTCCCGTGATGTTGACCCGTAACCATCTGTCCACCAGTCAAGCCATGCATTCCTGTGAACAGGGAGTTTATCAGCATAGTTTTTCTCAACATATTCCATGAATTCACCGGAAACTGCAAGTCTGAGTTTCGGAGTTTCATACTTTTCATTCCACTGTTTTACAAGTTCACTAGCTGCAGTTGACGGTGGTGCATTATCGGTGCGATAACCGGAATATTGAATACCGATGCGGTCGAAAGGGTAACCCCTGCTGTCAAGATCAGCTATATGCCACAACATTTCCTCAGCCCTGATAGCCTTGCTCTCAATGCCAAATCTATTGCCTGTCATATAGTGATCAGCACGGAAAGAAAGTAATTTTGCGCCTGAAGGTGCCTCCCACCAGAAGGCAGTTGGCATATCAAAAGGCAGAATAGACCGGGTCATATTGATCCCCATTATAAGATATCTGATTCCAGTATTCTTAAAATAGTCCGGCATGCACCAGGCAATACCATTGACGTCATTCTGCATTGCGGTTTTTACAGGAATCCCGAGTTTGTCAAATTCTTTAAGCGGCTGAAGAAAATCGTACATCAGGTTCTCATCAGATATCTCTGCCATGTTTACATACATTCCTGTCACCTCGATCCGGCCCTCTGAAACCCTCTTTTTGAATCTTTCTATCTGAGCGGCCGGCCTTGATCTGAGATATTCCCTTGTCACCCACGCCGATTCACATGTCCACCTAAACTTTGCATCATCCGGGTAACCATCAGTCTGATCGCAGTAATCAAGAGCATAATCAATATAACGCATGTGTTCAGCCAGTATCTCTGACTGCGGACGTGTATACCCTATATCAGTATGCGAGTGCTCAACAAGATATATCTGCCATTTTTTTGGCGGAAGAAGGGTCACCGGATATTTCTCAGCAGGTTTGTCATTCACCTGTGCAGTGATCGTAATCTTCTTCGGTCTGGTCACTGCCGGGAAAGTCAGCAGGTACCTGTTGTTACCTCTTACCATGTCTGCCTTAAGAAGCTCCTTGCCTCCATAGGTAAATACAATTTTACCCGGAGCATCTGTTCTGAAGCTTGCCACAACCTGCTGGTATGATTTACCACCCTCTTTAAAGAGCACAGGAGCGCTTAAAAAATCAACCTTGGTTGACGGAGTAAACTGTCCCTGCCCGATCAATTGCAATGAGCTGAAAAGATACAGCATTGCAACAATAATAGTTGTTAATTTTTTCTTTACCATGTTAATTATCAGTTAGTTATTAATTAATATAAATTTCCCCCGATAAATGTATTAAAATAATCAATCAGATAATTGAAATGCAATTGTTAAAGATTCCTAAAAACATAATATCTATCATATCAATTTCTCATAAAACGTTAATTAAAGG